>JAHHKH010000014.1 GCA_018679695.1 Maribacter sp. | reverse complement strand
GAGCGAAAAACGGGATTCGAACCCGCGACCCCCACCTTGGCAAGGTGATGCTCTACCAGCTGAGCTATTTTCGCATTTAAAAGAACGGCGCACCATCAAAGATGCGGATGCAAATTTAATACAATTCTATAAAAGGCAAAGAAATTTTGTTTGAAAAAATTCAATCCTGAAAGGTTAAAGAACAGTGCCGGTTTAAGAAGATGCTTTTTTGTTTTTGGTAAGCAGTCGCTTGATTTCATTAAGCTTCATCAAGGCTTCAACAGGGGTCAGTGTATTAATATCCAAATGGGTTATTTCTTCTTTTATCTGTTCCAATAAGGGATCGTCCAAATTAAAGAAACTTAGTTGCATTTCGTTTTGGACCAAGTGTAACCTATCTGTTAATTCCTCACTGGAATGTGATTTTTCCAATTTCTTCATGATTTTATTGGCCTTATGGATCACCTGTTGCGGCATACCTGCCATTTTTGCTACATGAATACCAAAACTATGTTGGCTACCTCCTGGAGTCAATTTTCGTAAAAACAAGACTTTGTTTTTAAGTTCTTTGATCGAAACATTAAAATTCTTGATCCGCTCAAAGGTCGATGCCATTTCATTGAGTTCATGATAATGGGTCGCAAATAGCGTTTTTGCCCTTGTAGGATGTTCATGGAGGTATTCTGAAATGGCCCAAGCAATTGAAATGCCGTCATAGGTGCTGGTTCCACGTCCAATTTCATCCAATAGAATTAGACTTCGCTCTGAAAGATTGTTTAAAATAGATGCGGTTTCGTTCATTTCAACCATGAAGGTTGACTCACCCATTGATATGTTATCACTAGCGCCAACACGAGTGAATATCTTATCCACGAATCCTATTTTGGCAGATTCAGCAGGTACGAAACTGCCCATTTGTGCTAATAACACAATCAATGCGGTTTGTCGTAAAATGGCCGATTTACCGCTCATGTTGGGACCAGTGATCATAATGATCTGCTGGTTTTCACGGTTCAGGACAACATCATTGGGTATATAGGTTTCCCCAAGGGGTAATTGCTTTTCAATAACCGGGTGGCGCCCACCTCTAATTTCCAACTCTGTGGAATCATTCAGTACTGGCTCGTTGTAATTATTGTCTTTGGCCAATTGGGTGAACCCACAGAGACAGTCCAAAATTGCGATTTGTTGCGCATTATTCTGGACCGGTACAATGTATTCTTGCATCCAAACTACCAATTGCGCAAATAACTGTTGCTCCAAATGTAGAATACGTTCTTCAGCCCCAAGAATTTTGGCCTCGTATTCCTTCAGCTCTTCTGTTATATAGCGTTCTGCGTTAACCAAGGTCTGCTTTCGAATCCATTCCTCCGGCACTTTATCTTTATGCGTATTTCGTACTTCGATATAATAACCAAATACGTTGTTCGATGCTATTTTTAATGAGGTAATACCAGTTCGTTCTGTTTCACGCTCCAACATTTTATCCAGATATTCCTTTCCAGAAAAGGCCAATCCCCGAAGTTCATCCAGCTCATCGGAATAGCCTAGTGCAATAACATTGCCCTTTAATACATTTACCGGTGCTTCTTCATTTATCATTTCTTTGATCTTATTGCGCAAAAGATCGCAGGGATGAATTTGATCACCTATTGAATTAAGTGCCGCATTCGCACTATTTGATGTTAATTGTTTAACAGGGATAGCTGCTTCCAAGGAATTTTTAAGATGAATGACTTCCTTCGGATTTATTTTACCAGTGGCGACTTTGGATATCAGACGTTCCAAATCTCCCATCTCCTTTATCTGGCGTTGTAATTTTTGCAAAGCAATTTCTTCCTTGGTGAGGTACGAAATTACTTGATGCCGCTTCCGAATCTTTTCTATGTTTTTGAGCGGCAGTGCCAGCCAGCGCTTCAACATTCTGCCACCCATAGGGGATATAGTCTTATCAATAACATCAATTAGAGTAACGGCATTTAAATTGAAAGATTGATAGAGCTCAAGATTTTTTATGGTAAATCTATCCATCCAAATGTATTCTTCCTCAGCAATACGCTTTATGGTGTTTATATGCTGAAGTTGCCTGTGCTGTGTCTCGGTCAAGTAGTGCAATACGACACCTGAGGCAATAATCCCTTGGGTCAATTGGTCTATCCCAAAACCTTTTAAAGTAGTGGTCTTAAAATGATTGGTCAAGATTTCATGCGCATAATCTTCTTGGAACAACCAATCCTCGGTAAAAAAGGTATGGAATTGGGTTCCAAAAATCTCCAAAAAATCATTTTTATGGGCTTTGGAAACCAAAACTTCGTTCGGACTAAGATTCTGGAGCAACTTGTCTATTTGCTCTTCATTACCCTCAGCCGTGAGGAATTCCCCGGTAGAAATATCCAAAAATGATATGCCCATTATTTTTCTACCAAAATGAACGGCGCATAAAAAGTTATTGGTCTTGGCGTTAAGAATATCATCATTTAGCGCAACTCCCGGTGTAACCAATTCTGTAACGCCTCTTTTTACAATGGTCTTTGTAAGCTTAGGGTCTTCCAATTGGTCACAAATAGCAACACGCTGGCCCGCCTTGACCAGTTTTGGAAGATAGGTGTTTAGCGAGTGGTGGGGAAAACCCGCAAGTTCGGTTCGATCCCCGCCATTGTTGCGATGCGTAAGGATAATCCCCAGTATTTTTGATGACTTCACGGCATCTTCGCCAAAAGTCTCATAAAAATCGCCTACTCGAAATAACAATAATGCATCAGGGTATTTGGTCTTGATGGTATTGTACTGTTGCATTAAAGGGGTTACCTTCTTTGTTTTTACAGACTTCTTCAAAGCGATTTGAATAACTTATTTTTGTATCGTATTCCGTAAAACGAAAATACCAATTTTGACCTGTAATAATCATCATTGTTAATATGTTTGAAAAAGTTTATCCCACAAATGTGAACAGGGTTCACTATTCTTTTAATTGAAGTTGATTCCTAGGTTAAGATATGCGCAAACTAGAAAACGAAGAATTAAACCGATTGGATATCGAAGCCTTCAAAGAGGCGAATAAAACCCCTATAATTATCATCCTTGACAATATCCGAAGTCTCAATAATATTGGCTCGGTATTTAGAACAGCCGATGCTTTTCTTATCGAAAAAATCTACCTCTGTGGAATTACCGCTACACCTCCACATAAGGATATCCATAAAACTGCGCTAGGGGCTACCGAAAGTGTTGATTGGGAATATAGAAAGGATACTTTGGATTTGGTGAGGCAATTACAAAGCACTGACTATGAAGTAGTATCTGTCGAACAAGCGGAAAATGCACAACTCCTTAACCGATTCCCGGTTAAAAGTTCAATTAAATATGCACTCATATTCGGTAACGAGGTTAAAGGCGTTTCACAGGAGGTGGTAAGCGCGAGTAGTGCAGTTATTGAAATACCACAATACGGTACCAAGCACTCTTTGAACATATCGGTAAGTGTAGGAATTGTGGTATGGGATTTTTGGTCCAAACTAATCCAATTACAATAAAAAACCCCGATAGTAACATCAGGGTTTTTCGATATATAGTTTGAGTTAGTTAGTTGCGTTTTAGAGGTGCTAATTAAGGAAAACCTGAGGTTCTACACAAGAAATATGTGAAATATTTCTTAAATAGCCAGTTCGAGAGCAAAATTTTGGATTCTGTCAACGATAGTCATGTAATCCTCTTCGCGGGCAACAAAGTCCAAATCCCCAACGTCTACGATGAGGGTGTTTTGCTCGGGATAGCTTTTGAAAAAATCGAAATAACCTTTGTTTATCCTATCTAGATACTCGGGTTCAATACCTTGTTCATAGGCTCTTCCACGATTCTTGATGTTTTCCAGTAAACGTTCCGTTGATTGATAAAGGTACACATAGATTAGAGGTTTTTTTACCTCCCTGTACATTAGATTGAATAACTTTCTGTATAGAACGAATTCGTCTTTTTGTAAGGTGACCTGTGCAAAAATCAATGATTTATAGATATCATAATCACTGACCATAAAGTTCTTGAAGAGGTCAAACTGTGAAGTATCATCGCTAAATTGTTGATATCGATCAGCTAAAAAGGACATTTCCAAAGGAAATGCATATCTACTTTTATCCTCATAAAATTTGGGCAAAAAGGGGTTGTCCGCAAAACGTTCTAAAACCAATTTACCATTGTATTGTTCGGCTATTTTACTTGCCAAGGTGGTTTTACCTGCTCCGATATTCCCTTCGATTGCTATAAAACCCAGTCTAGAAAAAAGTTCTTCCTTAGTTTTATATAGCTTAAATACTGTCTTTAAAGCTTGACTTTTATCCTTGCATTCCTGTATTAGATTGCGAGTATCCTTTCCCAGAACCGGATGATAAAATTGTGGAGCGATGTCGGCTAGGGGAAATAGAACGAATTTACGCTCATGAAGTTTAGGGTGTGGAATGGTAAGACTATCGGATTGTAGAATTTCATTCCCATAATACAGAATGTCAATGTCTATTATTCTGGACTTATAACCAAGGTTTGGAGAACGTTCCCTACCCAACTTTTTTTCAATGGTCAAAATTTTCCCTAAGATTCCCAAGGGTTCTATATGGGTTTCGATTATCAAGCATGCATTTAAGAAATCGGGGGCATCAAAGCCCCATGATGGACTTTCATAAACATTGGAAATATTTGTTACTTGACCCACTTCATTACCTAAAAGAAATACCGCTTTTTGTAAGCTCTGTAAGCGGTCGCCAAGGTTGCTTCCTATAGAAAAATATGCATTTTTAAGTTCGTTCATAATATTGAAACAAAGTAAACAAAACAATTTCACTTTGGTTATCTTTGGTCGGTAATAAAAATAGGATTGTAATGAATTTTTTGAGAAATCTTTTAGCGGCTATTATAGGTTGTTTAATCGCATTTGGGATTATGTTTATCATGTTCATTCTTTTTCTTAGTTTGTTGGGAAGCTCCGAAGATGGGATAGCAATAAAGGATAATTCTATTTTGGAATTACAAATGCCACAGCCTATAAATGATTATGTGGGCAACAAAGAGGATCCATTTGCAAGCTTTTTTGGACAGGCGCAGGGATTGGATGAAATTCTGCATGCTATCCAAGTGGCAAAGAATGATACTGACATAAAAGGCATAAGCATCAGCAATAATTTCATTAGGGCCGGCCTTGCCCAAACCCAGGCTATTCGAAAGACATTAAAAGATTTCAAGGAAAGTGGAAAGTTCATTTACTCGTACGGTGACTTTTATATGCAGAAAGATTATTATTTGGCAAGCGTGTCAGATTCAATCTTTTTAAACCCTGTTGGAGGGATGGATTTTAAAGGCCTATCGACCGAAGTTTTATTTTATAAGGATCTTCAGGAGAAAACGGGGGTGAAAATGGAAGTGATTCGTCATGGGAAATATAAAAGTGCCGTTGAACCTTTTTTAGCGAATGAAATGAGTGATGCCAATAGGACACAAATCAAGGAATTGATAAGTTCGCTTTGGGATACTATGGTCGCGGAAATTTCTGAAGGAAGGGATATAAGTAAGGACAACATTAATATTATTGCCGATACCTTGGGGGGGAGATCCCCAAAATATGCAAAAGCTTCAGGCTTGGTCGATGATATTCTATTCTATGATCAATATGAGGATAAACTTCGTATTGCCATTTCCTTAGATTCTGAAGATGAGATCAATTATGTATCATTGAGGGATTATACAAAGCGTTCAAACAAAAAATCCTTAAAAAAAGGAGATGATAAAATTGCCGTAATATTTGCCCAAGGAGAAATATTATATGGAGAAGGTGGCCCCGAGATCATTGGTCAAGGAATTATTACTAAGGCACTTAATAAAGCCCGTGATGATAGCAAGGTAAAAGCGATTGTATTGCGAGTAGATTCGCCTGGTGGTAGTGCGTTGACTTCAGATATTATCTGGCGTGAAGTGGAGCTTGCCAAAGAAAAGAAACCTGTAGTTGTTTCAATGGGAAATGTAGCGGCTTCTGGAGGATATTACATTGCAGTTGGGGCTAATAAGATTTTTGCCGAGCCTACCACGGTTACCGGGTCCATTGGGGTTTTTGGAACCATCCCTAATATCAATGAACTCGCAGCCGATATTGGTATCAATGCAGAACAGGTAGGGACCAACAAGAATTCGGTAGATTATTCATTTTTCGAACCAATGACCGACAATTTCAGGAAAGTGGTCCAGGAGGGCATCGAGCAGACCTATGATACTTTCCTGGAACGTGTTGCACAAGGCAGAAATATCACTGTGGCTCAGGCTGATAGTATGGCCCAAGGACGGGTATGGAGCGGTGTAGAAGCCAAAAATCTGGGATTGGTGGATGAGCTGGGTACTTTGGATGATGCTATTGTCGCGGCAGCTGAATTGGCCGAAATTGAATCTTACGGTGTTAAAAAATATCCGAAATACAAAACGGGATTCGAAAAATTCATGGAAGATATGAGCTCGGTAAAATCGGGATTAGGACAAAGCTTAATAAAAGAGGAGATAGGTTTGGAAACCTATGATATCCTAAGGCAATTGAAATCAACGATGGAACAAAAAGGGATACAGGCTAGAATGCCCTTTGTGCTGGATATCAAATAAGATATGAACCAGAAGGATAAAAAACTAGCTTACAAAATTTATCTGTATCTGGGGGCAATGTTCATTACCTCGCTGGTAGTGTCTAATCTGATCTTTCAAAAGTTCTTTTATTGGAAGCCATTCGGGGAGTTGGAGGTTTTTGGTGCACCCCTATTCGAAGTCTCAGTAGGTATTTTGCCCTATCCGATTACTTTTCTGATAACCGATTTAATATCCGAGATTTTTGGTAAAAAGAAAGCCAATCAGATTGTAACTGCCGGCATATTCGCTTCATTTTTCTCTATGGGAATCGTATTCTTGGCCGATTTTGTACCGGCGATAGAAAACTCACCAGTTGATAATCAAGTCTTTAGTAAAGTTTTCGCATTATCACCTGTCGCGGTTTTGGCCTCAATGCTGGCCTATTTGTTCGCACAATATGTGGATATTGCCATATACCATTTTTGGAAGCGATTGACCAAGGGTAGGCACCTGTGGTTGCGAAACAACTTCTCGACTTTTTTGTCCCAATTTATCGATACGTTTACCGTGGTAAGCCTACTTTGTCTTTTTAAGGTTTTACCCTGGAGTATGTTTTATGGATTGGTTATAAGCGGTTTCCTTTTTAAAGTAATGATTGCGTTCCTCGACACCCCTTTTCTTTATTTCTTCGTATATCTGATTAGAAAACGCTTTGGTCTAAAAACGGGGGAAGAAATAAACCTGGAAGCATAAAATATTCCTTCTTTCCAAGAGTTATAGTCCTAGATAAACACATGTTTTACCATGAAGAAGAAAATCCTGAAAATTGTAGGTATTGTATTGTTGGTTTTTGTAGCAATCCTTATTGCTGCACCATTTCTGTTGGAGGCTAAAATAGGCGATATCATCAAGAATAATGTGAATAATAATGTGAATGCCACCTTGGACTTTTCCAAGGCCAATTTAAGTCTGGTTAAAAGCTTTCCCAATGCCGAGGTTCGTTTAAGAGGGGTTTCCTTGATAAATAAGCCCCCATTTGAAGGGGATACGCTTTTTGCTTCAAAACAAATTGACATCAAAATGGGTATTGGCGAATTGTTTAAGGGGTCCGAAGATCCGATTGCCATAAAGTCATTGGCAGTTGATGGCGCATTTTTGAATCTTACAATAGATAAGGAAGGGAATGCTTCCTATGATATAGCACATCCGACAGATGGTTTGTCGGGAAAAGGGGAACCCTCCAAAGGCTTTTCATTTGATTTACAAGCCTATGAAATCAGCAATTCAAAAGTGGTTTATAATGACCTTGAGAATGCTATGGGCTTAGTCGTATCGGAAATTGAACACAAAGGTAAAGGTGACCTGTCAATATCGAAATCAGAACTGGAAACAAATACAGAGGCATTGGTGTCTTTGGTGATGGATAGCACCCAATACCTTAATCAAAATAGGGTGAAATTGAATGCATTGGTTGGTATTGACTTGGATCAGAATAGATACACTTTTTTACAAAATGATGCGATTGTAAACCAATTGCCTTTGGTATTTGATGGCTTTGTGAAGGTAAATGAAGAAAGTCAAGAAGTTGATATCAATTTCAAAACCCCATCTTCCGATTTTAAGAATTTCCTGGCTTTGATACCAGAAGCTTATTCAAAAAACATTGAAAACGTTAAAACTACAGGGGAATGTATAGTCGAAGGTGAGTTTAAGGGATTGGTTGATGATGAGCATATTCCAAAATTCAAGATTGATGTAAAATCCGATAACGCTTCATTCAAATATCCCAATCTGCCCAAAACGGTACGGAATATTCATTTGGACCTATCAATTAATAACTTAACCGGTATTTCTGAAGACACTTATATCGATATTAAGAAGGCTTCCTTTATGATCGATCAGGATAAATTCAATCTTTCCTCCAAAATTACCGATCTTATGGGTAATTCCAAGGTCAATGCAAGGATTGATGGTATTTTGAACTTGGCCAATATATCCGAGGCATATCCCATTCCGGAAGATTTAAAACTTTCCGGGATTTTGAATGCCGATGTAAGTACGGCTTTTGATATGGCTTCAATCGAGGGAAAGCAATACGAAAACACCAAGACATCGGGTAAATTACAGCTTATTGATTTTGAATACGATTCCCCTGAATTCCGGAATCCCGTAAAAATTCAAAATACCACAATGACATTCAACCCTTCTACCGTAACTTTAAATGAATTGCAGGGGTCTACCGGCCAAACTGATTTTAATGCCAGCGGTACAATAGATAATCTTCTGGGTTTTATGTTCAATGACGAAAAAGTAAAAGGTAATTTCAATCTAAAATCGAACACCTTTGCCGTGAACGATTTTATGAACGAGGATGAGGTTGATCCCAATGGTATTCCTAATACTGAAGAACAGTTGAAAATACCCGCATTTTTGGATTGCACCATTAATGCAAACGCCGGGACGGTTATCTATGATAATCTTAGTTTGAAGGATGTAAAGGGAAATTTAAGGATTGTTGATGAAAAAGCTGTTTTGTCGAATATGACGTCTTCACTATTCAATGGAAGCGTAGGGTTCAATGGAGAGGTTTCCACTAAAAACGAGGTTCCGACTTTTACCATGAAACTTGGTATGGATCAATTGGGTATAGGAGAAAGCTTCAAATCGCTCGAATTATTCAAGTTTTTGGCACCTGTCGCCAGTGCGCTACAAGGAAAGTTGAATTCCGATATCGAATTGTCAGGTAGTCTTAATTCTGATTTCACTCCTAATCTTAAAACCATAACAGGCAAGGTACTGGCAGAATTATTGTCTACACAAATTAATACGGATCAATCAAAAGTGCTTTCTGCTTTGGGAAACAATCTCAATTTCGTGAATTTGGACAAGCTCGATTTAAAAGGATTAAAAACCGCTTTGTCTTTTGAGGATGGTACGGTAAAAGTAAAGCCCTTTACAGTTAAGTATGAAGATATTTCAATCAATGTTGATGGTAGCCATACCTTCAATAGGGAATTGAATTATAAGGCGACCTTGGATGTCCCAGCCAAATACTTGGGGGCCGAAGTAAATACTCTGATTGCCAAAATTGATGAAAAAGAACTTAATAATCTTACCATTCCCGTGATTGCTAGCATTGGTGGAAATTATACCAGTCCGATGGTGACTACCGATTTAACTTCAGGGGTAAAGAATTTGACCACAAAATTGATCGATATTCAAAAACAGAAATTGATCAATAAAGGAAAGGACAGAGCGGGTGAATTGTTAGGGGATATATTAAAGGGAGATACCACTGATACCGATTCGACATCGGTATCGCAACAAGAGCAAACCAACGATGCCGTGAAGGATGTTTTAGGTGGAATTTTAGGCACTACCAAAAAATCAAAGGATTCGGTTAGTCAAGAAAAAGATACGTTGTCCATCCCAAAAAAGGACCCGGTCAAGGACGCTGCAAAGAGTATCCTGGGCGGATTGTTGGGCGGAAAAAAGAAGAAAGATACAGCTAAAATCAAGAACGATACCATTAATTAATTCCAAGCGAAATATAGTACCCCTCGCTACCACGAACATTGAACACGGTATTGTCCTCAAATATGAGATACTGTCCTTTTATGCCTTTTAAAATACCACTATAACTCGGGGTTTTACCCAGGTTAAGACTTTTTACCTTTTCGGGGTATTTCAGTACGGGAAACTCCAAGTGGGTTTCGTTGTTGTTTTCTATAAAATATTCCTTTGCTTCCTCTGGAATGTATTGTTTTAGTTTATTTCGCCATTTCACTAGATCTTCGTCATCAACATTGTTGGTAAGCATTTTTCGCCAATTGGTCTTATCCCCCAGATGATCTTTTAAGGCGACTTCGGTAATACCAGCCAAATATCTGTTAGGGACTTCGACAATTTCAATGGCTTCATGCGCACCCTGATCTATCCACCTTGTAGGTACTTGACTTTTGCGGGTTACCCCGACTTTTATGTTACTCGAATTTGCCAAATATACGATATGGGGTTGCAATTGCACTTTCTTTTCATACTCCAAATCGCGATCTTCCTTTCCTAAATGGGCCGTACTCAATTCTGGGCGCATAATCCAATCCCCTGCTGAAGGCGTTTCGAAAAAACAGGTTTTGCAAAACCCTTGTCTAAAAATGGGTCGGTCCTCCCCACAATTTAAACATTGGAATTTTATGAAATCAAGTCGTAATTCCTTGTCCAAAACCTGGTTCACATTTAAGAAATTAGTGTCAAAAAGCATATAATATTGAATAGGCTGACCTATTTCGGTTTGCATTTTTCGTAGTACTCCCTCGTATTGCATTTAAGAAATTCTTATTGGATAATCTATTTGAAAATGATAACTATATAAGCTATTTTTAGCTTGCCAAAGATACCTAAAAATGCCAATACCATTATTTAATTCCATAGCATCATGGTTACTTAAAAAGCGCTACCACCAGATAGAACTTTTTTTAAAATATCCTGGCGAAGTGCAAGAGGAGGTATTGTTTCAATTGCTGGAGATAGCCGAGGATACCGAGATTGGGAAAAAATATGATTTTGGGACAATTGCGAGTTACGAAACTTTTAGGCAACGGGTCCCCATTGTCTCCTATGAGGAGATTGAACCCTTGATTGAGCGAACTCGAAAAGGAGAACAGAATATTTTTTGGCCTACATCAATCAAATGGTTTGCGAAAAGCAGTGGTACAACAAATGCCAAAAGTAAGTTTATCCCTGTGAGCACTGAAGCATTGGAAGATTGCCATTATAAGTCTGGAAAGGATTTGTTGTGTCTTTATTTGAACAATAATGAAAATTCACAACTTTTTACCGGTAAAAGCCTTCGACTTGGGGGGAGCAAAGAACTTTATCAAGACAACGGTTCATTTTTTGGCGACCTATCGGCCATTCTAATTGATAACATGCCGCTTTGGGCCGAATTCAGCAGCACACCAAGCAATAAGGTATCATTGATGAGTGAGTGGGAAAGTAAACTAAAGGCCATTGTTGGCGAAAGTACCCAAGAGAATGTTACCAGTTTAGCTGGAGTGCCTTCCTGGATGCTGGTACTATTGAATAATGTGTTGCAGGAAACAGGAAAGGACCATCTTTTTCAAGTTTGGGAAAATCTTGAGGTCTATTTTCATGGCGGGGTTAGTTTTGTCCCCTATAAAGAACAATATCAGAATCTATTTCCAAGGAAGAGTTTCAAATACTATGAAATTTATAATGCCTCTGAAGGGTTCTTTGCCATCCAAGACAGGAATAATGCCGATGATTTATTATTAATGTTGGACTATGGTATTTTCTATGAATTCATACCAATGGACACCTATGGCACCGATAATCAAAAAACACTCCCGCTGTGGGATGTGGAGGTAAATAAGAACTATGCCATAATCATTACTACCAACGCCGGTTTATGGCGTTATAAAATAGGGGACACCGTGCGATTCACATCCATAAACCCCTATCGCATTCGCATTACAGGTAGAACCAAACACCATATAAACGTATTTGGTGAGGAATTGATTATTGAAAATGCTGAGGAAGCACTTAAGCGAATTTGTAAAAAGACCGAGGCAGAGATAAAGGACTACACCGTAGCACCTATATTCATGTCTGGCAAGGAAAAAGGGGCCCATGAATGGATCATTGAATTCAGGAAACCTCCTAAAGATTTGAATTATTTCACCGAGTTTTTAGATAATGCGCTAAAATCACTTAACTCTGATTACGAGGCCAAACGCTATAACAACATTACTTTAAAGATGCCAAAGGTGAATGTGGCGCGTGAGAATTTATTTTATGATTGGCTAAAATCAAAGGATAAATTAGGAGGTCAACATAAAATTCCTAGATTATCGAACAAAAGGGAATATCTCGAAGAATTACTGCTATTGAATAATTGAAATTATTGAATATCAAGAAGTATAAAAACCGTTTTTTATTGAAGTCTTTTCCTTTCCTTGCCATTCACAAAATGAATAAGGTATTACCCATTTTATTGCTATGTATGGTTCAGGGATATGCACAAATTGGATCCGCCAATAGGGTTGCAAGCAATGAACTTAAGCTCAATACATTATATTTACCAGGGGGGTACGCTGAATTTTCTTATGAGCGTATCCTAGGTAATAAGTCGGCAGTAGGCATTTCTATGGGTTTCTTATTTGGTTCTACCGGCCCCAATTATGCCACTGATATTTTGACTTTTAATAAAGCAATATTACCTTATTATCGTTATCATTTTGGTAAAAAGAGAGCCAGTGGGTTTTTTGTGGAAGGCAACACAATACTATATTCTGATACAGCTGAATTTATCGATGAAAAGGAAACAGGTTGGGGAATGGGTTTGGGTTTTGGTATAAAATTACCCATGAAAAATAATTGGAATGTTGAGTTCTTAGCCGGTGGTGGGTTTGGGATTAACAGTAGGGATGATAATAGTACATTTTTAAATTTTCCATATATGTATCCAAGACTTGGCCTATCTATTGGGAAACGTTTTTAAATGAAATGTTGCATAGCGTGGTGCAAAAAAGGACTCCAGCTTAGCATCCTTGGAAAACTATTTTGAAATTGGATTATTAAAAAGAGAAATTCGGATAGGTATAAAAGTCTTTAAGTTATAAAACAAGAAAGTGTCGATAAAGTGGACTACATCGAGAAATTGCTTCACATAAACAAATAAATAGCTATTTCAGCCATTATTTGATGAATTTGTATGGTCAATCTAACACATTAAACCATTAATATCACAATAACATGGCAGAAAAACTTATAGTGGTTTCAGACATGTGGGGGGCAAAGAAAGGACTATGGATAACGTCTTACCTCGGGTATCTTCAACAGTACTTTGAAGTTACGTACTATGATATCCAGCAATTGGCAAATATGGATTTGGAAAGCTGTTCCGAAGAAGATCTTCATGAAGCTTTTGTAAATGGGGGTATTGACTTGGCCGTTTCACATTTGATGAAAAAAGAACAAGAGCCATGTCATTATCTCGCTTTCAGTACAGGAGGTACAATTGCCTGGAAAGCAAATTTAAAAGGACTACCAATGAAATCATTGTATACTGTATCGGCCACAAGAGTTCGTCTCGAACATAAAAAACCAAATGTACCCTTGACATTATTGTATGGTGCGTTGGATACAAATAGACCATCTAAAGAATGGGAAATGCAGCTGGGATTGGATACCAAGATTATCCAGAATTTTGGTCATAGGCTTTACTCCGATGAGGGAATAATCAAGAAAGTTTGTCTGGATCTGTTGGGAAACGTAACCACCAAATTGGATCTAGCAAAAAAGGCCGTGTAGATTAGGAAACAGCCTTAAGTTTCTTAATCGTCTCAAAAGAAAGTTTGCTCTCGGCATAAGGTTTGGATACCTTGAATTCGGTTTCGCCCGTACTTGGCATTTCGAACATGGCATCGGTAAAGATAGCTTCGCATAAAGAGCGCAGACCTCTAGCTCCCAATTTATACTCAACAGCCTTTTTAACAATATAATCCAAAGCTTGGTCAGTGATGGTAAATGAAATACCATCCATGGCAAACAACTTTTCGTATTGTTTTATAATAGCATTTTTAGGCTCTGTGAGTATGGCCCTTAATGTTTTTTCATCAAGAGGGTTCATATGTGTTAATACAGGGAGTCTTCCTATAATTTCAGGGATTAAACCATATTCCTTCAAATCCTTGGGTATGATGTACTGCAAGATATTGGTGTCGTCTACCGATTCGTCTGCCTTCGACGCACTGTAACCCACTGCCTGCATATTCAAACGCTTCGTTATTGCGCGTTCAATTCCATCAAAGGCACCACCAGCTATGAATAGGATATTTTCGGTATTTACTTCAATGAATTTTTGATCTGGATGTTTTCTTCCACCTTTTGGGGGTACATTTACCATGGTGCCTTCTAAAAGTTTTAGAAGTCCTTGTTGAACACCTTCCCCGGAAACATCCCTAGTTATTGAGGGATTATCGCTTTTACGGGCAATTTTATCTATTTCATCTATAAATACGATACCACGTTCTGCCTT
Source organism: Maribacter sp. (assembly GCA_018679695.1). Classification (GTDB taxonomy): domain Bacteria; phylum Bacteroidota; class Bacteroidia; order Flavobacteriales; family Flavobacteriaceae; genus Maribacter_A. The sequence goes on along the minus strand of JAHHKH010000014.1, from coordinate 4,576 downwards.
CTCAAGATTATAATCAGCTGCCTGTAACAAACGGGTAAGAATACTTTCAACATCCTCCCCAACATATCCAGCTTCGGTGAGAACAGTGGCATCAACTATGGCCAAAGGTACATTTAGCATTCTGGCAATAGTTTTTGCCATAAGTGTTTTACCCGTACCGGTCTGACCGACCATTATAATGTTGCTCTTTTGAATTTCTACATCATCGTCTTTGGAATGTGGTTGTAATAGTCGTTTATAATGATTGTAAACAGCTACAGACATTACCTTTTTCGTGCGTTCTTGACCAATAATGAAGGTATCCAGGAAATTTTTGATTTCCAAGGGCTTTTTAAGTACCAATTCTGAAGATAAGTCATTGGTTTTTGACTGATTGGACTCCTCTGCAACAATGCCATGTGCCTGTTCAATGCAGCGATCACATATATGCGCATCCAAACCGGCAATCAAAAGATTGGTTTCTGGTTTTTTCCTGCCGCAAAAAGAGCATTCTAAATTTTCCTTTGCCATAAAAATTGTCTATCTGTCAAAAATAGTAACGATGGAATTTGGTTTTTGGTTTACTACTTAGGATAACTTACCAGAAAATTCCTTGCATTTCGTCGAAATCAATCATTTTCCCTTACGAGAATTTCGTCAATCATTCCGTATTTCTTGGCCTCCTCAGCTTTCATCCAGTAATCCCTGTCACTATCTTCATGAACTTTGTCTAGTGTTTGCCCAGAATGTTTGGATATAATTTGATAAAGTTCCTCTTTTAATTTTAAGATTTCCCTTGCCGTGATTTCAATATCACTAGCTTGGCCCTGTGCACCGCCCATAGGCTGGTGGATCATAACCCGTGAATGAGTGAGCCCGCTTCTTTTCCCTTTCTCCCCTGCGCATAGCAGTACAGCACCCATTGATGCAGCCATACCTGTACAGATTGTGGCAACATCCGGTTTTATAAATTGCATGGTATCATAAATTCCCAATCCGGCATAAACACTTCCACCTGGTGAATTTATATAAATTTGAATATCTTTTGATGCATCGGCACTTTCCAAAAATAATAATTGGGCCTGCACAATATTTGCAACTTGATCATTTATCCCGGTTCCAAGGAAAATTATTCGGTCCATCATTAAGCGCGAGAAGACATCCATGGCAATTGCATTCAGTTGCCTTTCCTCTATGATATTAGGTGTCATATTAGTAGGGTACATGCTACTCATGATCTTATCATAGTACATGCTACTTATGCCTTGATGGTTTATTGCATAGTTTTTGAATTCTTTTCCGTAATCCATGTAGTTTGTATTCAATATTTTAGATAAAAAAGGTGCCGAAAATCATCTCTTCGGCACCGTAAAGATACTTAATTTTAATGAGACATTTTCGGCAACCGATTTTGGTTTAAGACTCCAAAGCCTATCCGTAAACTTCTTTAACGAAATTTTCATAAGTAACCTCCTTGGTCTTTAAATTGACTTTTTCCTTATATAGATTGATCAATTTTTGACTCATCAATTGTTCAGACAATCTTTTCACTTCATCCTGGTTACCCAAAACCCTGGCTGCAATATTATCCAACTCTTTTTCTTCAGGATTTAATTGACCAAATTGTGCCATTTGCGATTTTATGAATCCTTTTGCGAATTCCTTTAATTCCTCAAACTGAATTTGAATATCGTTGTCCTTGATGATTTTACCCTCAATCAATTGGTAACGAAGGCCCTTTTCTGATTTTTCATATTCTTCATTGGCCTGCTCTTCAGAAAGTGGTTGCTCACCTGTCATTTGAATCCATTTTGTAAGGAATTCAGAAGGAAGGTCGAACTTGGTGTTTTCTATAAAGTATTCCGTGATATCATTCAACAACTTCTGGTCTGACTGTTGCTCAAATTGTTTTTCGGAATCTTCTTTGATCCTATCTTTCAATTCCTTAGCTGAGGTAATAACATCTTTTCCGAATAGTTTATCGAATAGTTCCTGGTCAAGTTTTGCAGGCTCCCTTTCGTTGATTTCATCGATGGCGAAAGTCACCTCAATATTTAGATCCTTGGCTTTTTCCTGGGAAATTCCCAACACACTTGAAAGCAAATAATCCTCTTTAAAAAGACCTTTTGTCTTTAGCGTGACCACATCACCTACTTTTTTGCCCAAAAGACTATTCAAAGCCTTCTTACTTTTGACTTTGTCAAGTTCCAATGTGGCTTTGTTTTCGATTTCTTCAGCTTCATCTATGAAAGTCCCAGTAACTTCAAAATCCCTGCCTATTTCTTTCTTGCTTACCAATTTGCCATATTGCTTTTGCATACGCACTACTTGCTCATCGATCATTTTTTTATCGGCGACTATTTTGTAATGGGTAAGCGATTTTTTGGTTTTTAGCGGCACTTCGAAAGTCGGTGCCAGACCCAGCTCGAACTCAAAATCCAATTGTTCCTGGTCCCAATCAAAATTATCCTGTTGTTTGGGCAATGGATTACCAAGTACATCCAATTTTTCCTCGGTAAGGTATTTGTTGAGATTATCTTGAAGAAGTTTGTTAACCTCATCGACCAAAACCGCTTTGCCGTATTGTTTTTTAATAAGGCCCATAGGAACATGGCCTTTTCTAAAACCAGGAATATTGGCCTGTTTTCTGTAGTCGCTAAGAATACTATCAACCTTTTCCTGATAATCATCTTTGGTAATGGCAACCTTTACAACTGCATTTAAATCGTCAATCTGCTCTTTTGTGATATTCATTTGCGTCTCTAATTTTGCATAAATAAATAGGGATGCAAAAGTAGTACAATTTAAGTACCCTAGCAAGTTTTTAAGTCACTGGATTTCAAACTCCAAATCAGGCTTTTTAATCTTCTTTCAACAATGAGAATAGTATAGATTGTAAAAAGGAAAGTAATAGACTAAACAAAAGGGCCCACCAAATGTTTTCGACCGAAAATCCGCTGATTAGACTATCGGCCAGCAATATGATGATGGCGTTGATTATCAAGAGAAAAAGTCCGAAAGTGAGAATGGTGACCGGTAAGGTCAAAATAATCAGGATAGGTTTAACGATGAAATTCAATAAGCTCAATACCACTGCAACGATCAAAGCCGTAGTGTAGGTGTCGATTCCAACACCAGGTAAGATTTTTGCGAGTACAACCACGGCAAGGGCACTTAAAAGAATACGTAATATGAATTTCATAAGAGCAGTTTTAATAGGTGCAAAAAAGGTATCGGTTACTTCCGATACCTTTAAAAGTATAAAATATTTTTTGATTAATTAATGTAAAGACCTGTATAATCCAAGGGATTAACCCCTGGTAAATCAGAGCCATATTTTGCATTGATGGTTTCGATAATCAAATTTGCCAACAAAGCAGATCCCCTTGGTGCAGGATGCACTCCATCCAGAGAAAAACCACCACCTGTGGCAAAAGTATCCGTGACTATGCTTCCATCACTTAAAGGAGCTCCAGTCGTCGCTATTACACCTTGGTACGTATTTACATCAACAAAAGCAAGGTCGTATTGCCCTGCCATAGCTTCTATGGTTTGATTGTAAGCCGAAGTAGCAGTTGCTACTGCTTGCTGTTCAGTTGGTGTAAGTACCCATTTATCCTCCAAAGGGAGCGATATGCCTTCCACCGAAAATTGACCCGCCAATTCCTGTGATAAACCCTGACCCATTAAATTCATTACAGCATCGGTATTTACCGTTCCAATAACCGGAATACTTGTCAGTACAACCAAATCCTCTTCTGTAGCTTGTCTTGTCTGACCATAAGTTGATCCCAATAAATTTGCTACTAGTGGTGCAGCTTGGGGAGGCAGCCCGAACTGGGTAACAAAGGCAGGGAAATCAGGGTTACCGTTTAAAACAGCCGCTATTTGAGCAGATAGGTCTGCTAAATCTTCATCTTTAATCACTACAGCACTTGCCGCGGATTCTGAGAACTCAATCGATCGACCTGTTACGCCTAAAAAGTCGTAAACCTGATTCAATGCACCAAAAATCGTATTCAAAGTTGGTATTTGAGGCCCAAAATCAGGGTTTGTGGGATCTAAAGGATTATGTGGTACCGTCGTAAAATAAGGTAAAGCATTTACATCGGGTATATTTATAACCACGCCATCGGCCCCATTGGCAGTTAAGGCTTGCAAGAGTCCGTCATAAACGCTGGCAAAAACATTAGGATCGGTAATGTCACTTCCTCCATAGGAGGTAGGGTCCAAATTTCCTGTTTGGTCCTCACCAGCTCCTCCTGAGGCGGCAAAACCTAAAACATCATTATTTCCTATCCAAAGCGAGAAAAAGGAAGGGTTTTGAGCAGCGGCATCCCCAATGACGGTAGCCGTTGGGCTAGATGCAAATCTTGCATAGTATGGATTAGCTAAACCTGCAGCAACTCCCGCAGCATTGCCATAACCAGGCGCAGCCAAATGAAAGCTTTTCGCCCCAGGAACTCCCATGTTGTTAAATGAGCCACTTAGTGTATTGGTTATTTCAGTGGATCCAGTTCCAGAAACAGGAGTTGGTGCAGGATCACCAGATGCAAAAGATAAAATCAATCGATTGCCTAAAATAGAATTCCCCCCT
>JAHHKH010000470.1 GCA_018679695.1 Maribacter sp. | reverse complement strand
TTTCACTAGTGATACCCTGAAAATCCGCTATCACATACTTCCAGTTATAGAATTTATTTCATTTCCTTCAGGTACTGAATTTAGATATTTATTAATTCCACCCTTGAACAGTACATCAGAAAAAAATAACACAATTGATTTTAGCAAAATGACCTACGAAGAAGTCATGGATCACTTTGGCCGAACACTTTAATAAACAAAAGGCCTATAGTGAGGAACGATTCTAATTGAAACGGGCAAAAACCAAAGAATCGAAATGTTGGTTACAACACATAAAATTTAAAAATGTTCCCGCATTAATAATAAAACAAAGAAATCTTTAAATTATGAAAACAATTAAAAACAGCAAATTATTATTCCTTATCATCATTTTATGCAGTTGCCATGGTCTTATGGCACAGTGCAGGGAAATTTCCATAAATGACATGACAAGAGCCTTAAAAGGTCTAATTGAGCCATCCTTAAGTATTGTAATGGACAGGGACAATTCAATGGTGTCCATGTTGGGCAGTACCGAACGCTTTTCATTGCCTGCCCAAGACATTAGTAAGCCGGCACATGATTGGCGTTATTGGGTTCAAGATATAAGATCGGATGATAGCAATCTTTGGTGGGACGAACGAGCAGGTCAATTTGTACTTGACGTACGATTTGAAGGCAATGGAAGTGAAATAAAAGGTACTTGCCCCGGATGCCTTGTGGGCAATAAAGACAATCGTGCACCTGACATCAATTGGAAAGGTGGTCGCATTGCAAGACTGCGCATGAGACCAATTCCATATGATGGATCAGTGACCATAGAAGTACTGAGTGTGGAACTATTTGGTGAATTTGAGGTTAATGGTGTTGTAGATTCTTTCTTTCCAAGATTGATACGTAATATGAAAAATAATGTACGAAATGAAATACAAACAAATGCTATGAATATACTTAACGAAAGAGATAGAAGAGAGAACATAGCCACTAGGTTAAGACCCATTTTAGAGGCCATGGATATTCGTAATATAACTAGAATCAGACGTTCTGGAGATAATGTGCTTTTCTGCTCCAGTTGATCATCTATTTACCCGTGAAGCCAATTTTAAAAAAACCGGGGCATAGACCTCGGTTTTTTATTTTTATCGTTCTTCTTGTTGGCCGGTTTACTACGGGCATATATTGCAATAAATAGGGCGACAGCAACGGCAACCCATGCTCCTATATTTATAATACTCTTGTTTTAGTATTAATCTCTGCCTCAAATAAGTCCGAAAAATGTTTGAGCAATTTTTCTTTGACTTCATGTGTTGAAACTTCTTGTTGACCCAATTCAACATTCAAGGAAGTGACCGCCTTGCCTTTAATGCCGCAGGGAATCATCAAATCAAAGTACCCTAGGTCGGCATTCACATTCAAGGCAAAACCGTGCATGGTCACCCAACGGCTGGCGCGAACGCCCATGGCGCAGATCTTCCGTGCGAACGGTGTACCCACATCCAACCAAACCCCGGTTTCACCAGCGGAACGTTCCCCTTTTAAACCGTATTCGGCCAGGGTCAAAATGACCATCTCTTCCAACAATCTTAAGTATTTATGGATGTCGGTAAAAAAATTGTCCAAATCCAAAATTGGGTATCCTACAATCTGTCCCGGACCATGATAGGTTATATCACCACCCCTATTTATTTTATAGAAGGTGGCCCCTTTTTCTGCAAGTACTTTTTCATCGACCAACAAATTATCAATATTTCCACTTTTACCCAAGGTATATACATGGGGATGTTCCACTAACAGAAAATGATTCGGGGTCGGTATATGGGTGTTTTCCCTTCGGTTTTTTATTTTCAAGTCAACGGTCTGTTGAAATATAAGTTCCTGGTAATCCCAAGTTTCCTTGTAATCCTTTAGTCCCAGATCTTGTAGTGCAACTGTCTTGTTCATCGTTACAAAGATATATTAATCAGTTGGGATTATTTGGCATGACCACGAGCATAGGCATACAACCCATACTTTTGTATTCCAGTTATTATTAACATACGTAGGTAGAAAAAAAGCATTTTCCCATCTGCATAATTGACCAATATCCGCACGCACCGATTTCAAGTCGAAAATGCTTTCCCAGACCCTTTTATTACTTTAATTTTATACTTCAAATAGAAACCAAGAACCATGATGAAATTTCTGTCCCTTCTTATTGTCGCCACCTTCCTTGTTTCCTGCAAACAGAACACCTACACGGAAGTCGTCGATAAAGAGGGTGAGCTTATTCTATTGGGAAAAATCAATCTACAAGCGCTACAAAAAGAACCGTACAACGAATGGTTTCGAAGCAACTATGACAGCTACCAACCCGATACCGTCGTCCTAGGGCAATTTAACCAACAACTGAAGGAACACCGCATTCAGTTGTTCCTAGGCACATGGTGCAGTGATAGCCAACGAGAGGTGCCAAACTTCATCAAAATATTGCAAGTGGCCGATTTTCCTATGAATAATCTGGAAATGGTGGCCATGGACAGGGATAAGGAAAATCCTGCCGAAGAAAAAAAGACTTGGAACATTGACTATGTACCGACATTTATATTTGTAAAAGATGGAAAAGAGGTCAACCGTATTGTGGAAATGCCTTTGGAAAATTTGGAAAAGGATATGCTAAAAATTCTAACAGGTCAGCCCTATACACCTAACTACGCAGAATAAATATCATTGAAGATCCATACATAATTCGTTGACATCATTGATTCCTCATCCTAATAAGACCATTACAGCTTCTAGTACTTCGCCTGTACATAGCACATTGTACTAACCAAAGATACCAACCCTTTAGATTAACCTATAATGGTGTACTATTTTGCCATGGTTTTTGACAAGGGTGGGCAACAACCTTATTTATTGTTGCAATCTATACAGATCAGTTGGGATTATTTAGAATCACCAAAGCTGCAATTACCCCAGGGACCCATCCACAAAAAGTCAAGAGCAATACGATCAGAAAAGAACCACAGCCTTTCCCGATTACGGAGAGGGGTGGAAAAATAATGGCCAATAAGACGCGAATAAAACTCATTTGATTTGGATTTTGATTGATGACCCGTTCATTTCCATGACAGGTGTACTAATTCGTCGTAAAATTAATCGTTTTGTTACATTTTATAGCAAAAAGACCCTACAAATAAATAGGGTCTTTTTTCATTTCTAAACCAAAAATTGAACCCTATGGTGAATTTGATTTAGAGGTTGTTGGTTCACATAGCGCTTCAAGCGTATCCTCAATATCCCCTGGGGTACTCATGATCTTCATAAATGTCCCCATGGTCAAATCTGGCCAATGCAGTGCAATCCTGTATTTACCATGCAACATTGTGGCCTTATTACCTTGCAAAATTATTTCATAGGGCATAGCAGCTGCATGTTCAACCCCTATTTTGGGTAAAAAATGGGCTTCACCGTCGTCCTTGCTTTTTAGTCCAACTCCAAAAACCGCAACTTTGCTATTAGGGTATATCAATTTATACACTTGTACGGTTTGTCCTTTTTTTGCCTTCAAATTGTCCTCAATGATCTTCAGGCCTTCCTCAAAGGAGGCAAATTCATTAAGTTCTACGGGATCGGTAAAATAAGGCATCATTATCTTGTAATGATATTTTTTGAGCTTATCAGCGGCTACGGTTCCGCCAAAGGGAACGAAGTCGTAACCTATAGTGGAAAAAGTGGTTTTCAGATCGGAACTGAACTTTTCGAAAGTACTTTTGTAGGATTTATAATTGTCCCTTAGATAAGCCCTTAAGATATAATCAGGATTGGTATAGGATATGGTAACCTTACCATCTTTCTGAACCATACCTACTTTAAATGCAGCAGCAAGTGCTCCCCTATCGGCTACCTTTACTACGGCATTTTTTAAATCTTTTCGGGTAAATACAATCACTTTCAATGAACTTCGGTTTGCAGGGTGATAGGATCCCAAAACCTGGAATGAATTATCCTGAAGTACGTTTATAATCTTTTCAGAAGATTGTTCAATAGTTTCGTCGGTCTCGGCAATTTTAATGTAAGGGGCCAAATCTTGGCCTGCAGCGCTAAAACCAAAACCTAAAACAGCAATAATACCAATAATAAAACTTTTCATTTCGTGGAGGATTTAAAATTCATATAAACTTGTTAATGCAACCCTTTTTATAAGGTCACTAGGGTATTCTAGGTCCCGAAATATTTACTTGATAAAAGAGACCAAAAACAATCCAACAAAAGAAGCACTGAACGAGGCATAATTCTATGATTTTTATCATAAATCATGAATTTAATTCCCCAAATAGCCGTAAAAATTCAAAAACTGGCTTCTCTTTCTTTTAGGTACTACAAGTCTTGGGGGTTACGAATGATCTTTTGCTGCTTCCGGGATAAGCAGTAATTGGAAGTGTAAAACTGTAAATTCAACTACTTTGTTACAAAATCCCCTATTTTTGGAAGTGTATAAGTTTCGCTACCATGCTTCAAAAAGTTTTTTTGGTTGTTCTATTGGCATTGTGCTTTAAAGGCCATTCACAATATAAATTTGAAGGTCGAATTGCGGAAAATATTAAAGGCAAAACGGTCTATTTGTCAATTATCGAAGATTACAGGAAACTTTCCCGACCGTACATGGAACAAATCATAAAAAGAACAACTATCGATTCCTTGGGGGTTTTTAAATTCTCCGGAAATAACCTATCTCCTGATAATCGCATTTATCGAATCCATATTGATGAATGTGATACCGGTAATTTGGATTCGAATCATTTCTTCGGTAGATGTGAAAATAGCCGAAGTATTCTCTTTATAGCCAATAACCGGGATACAATTGCTTTTCCTACCTCTTTTGCCGATGAGGTCTTGTGCGAAGTTACTTCGACCAATGCCAAATCATCGGTTTTTCTCGAAATAGATAGGCTTAAAGAAGAAATGGCTTTCGATTTCCATGATTTCCCTAGCCAGGCCAGTCGTAAATTAAACACTAAGAAATGGTTTGCCACCTTACAGGAATTTGGTCAAAGCCTCGAAGAACCCTTAGCGGAACTCTATATATTCGATTTTCTATCCGATAAGCGGAACGAAACCTATCCCTACTACCTAAAGGACCTTGGCCGGAATGATTATTATAACGAGCTTGGCCAAAGACTCGAAACCAAATACCCGAATACCGTTTTTACAGAACTGTACCAAACAGAGATTGCCACTGACTTATTCCTGGTGACCCAAAATAAAACTTTGGGTTTAGATTGGAAATTGATTTTAGGTAGTCTTCTGGTACTTTCACTTGTGTTAAATCTATACTTGTTGTCGCGGCAAAAGTCCTTTCAAAAAAACCGTAAAACCAATTCCCTTGACAAACTAACGTCACAAGAGCAGAACATTGTCAATGAAATACTTAAGGATAAAACGAATAAGGAAATTGCCTCTGATTTGTTCATTAGCCTTAGCACTGTAAAAACGCATATCAATAATCTCTACAAAAAGTTGCACGTTTCTTCACGTGAGGATATCAAAAAACTTTTCCCATAACCTGAAAAGTCCACCTGGGGTCTAGTCCCTATTTCCATCCTACTCAACCCATTTTCAAAAGGGATTTTCATCAACTTTCGGCTTTAACTAAAAAATTGAAAGCAAATGAATCCACTTATTCTTATTGCCATTTTGGTATTTATTACATCTTCTGTTTCGGCCCAAAACATCAATCAAGAAATCAGTATCCCCAATGAACAACCCTTTATGGTGGGACAAGTAAACTTGAAAGGACTTCGCTCAAATACCTATCGTAATTGGTATTCGAGCAATTACGATACTTATGAGGTAGCATCGGAAATTATTACCCCGGTTAAAAAAGAATTGGTCGAACATAAAATTTTGATATTTATGGGGACTTGGTGTGGCGACAGTAAAAGGGAAGTTCCCCGTTTCATCAAGATCTTGGAAGCAGTGGACTTTCCCATGGAAAACTTAAAAATCGTGGCTTTGGACCGTAGAAAAGCGTACTACAAAAAAAGCCCAAATGGCGAAGAATGGGGCTTGCGCATCAAACGGGTTCCTACTTTCATTTTCTATAAAAACGGGAAAGAAACCAACCGCATTATCGAAAGCCCGACGGTCTCATTAGAGGCTGACATTAAAGCCATAATCACCAATGCCGATTATACTCCAAACTACCCTAAATCGCTTCATTTCGATTAATCAAACCGTATATACCAAGTTATCCCTGATGACCTTGCAAATGTTAGCCGCAAAAGTGTAATTTTGCGGCTTTAAGATTTATATTATGCAGCTTTCGGAACAAGAAGTCATTAGAAGGGAAAAATTGACCAAATTAAGGGAAATGGGTATAAACCCATATCCTGCAGCTTTATATCCTGTTGATGCTACCTCCAAGAGTATAAAGAATAACTATGAGG
>JAHHKH010000456.1 GCA_018679695.1 Maribacter sp. | reverse complement strand
GTTTAACCGTTGTTGATTCAGGCAAGAATACCTTTAGTGTTGCAATTATTCCGTATACCTACGAGCATACCAGATTTGGTTCTTATGAGGTAGGTTCAGCCGTTAATCTTGAATTCGATGTCACTGGAAAATACGTGGCCCGATTAGTGCAACCCCTTTCATAACCATTGCTCAAACTTTGATAAATATCTTCCTTCTGTACATTACATAAGCCAGTAGCATATAAAAACTAATTACTGTAAGTGCATATAATAAAGAGGAAAGTTCCATCGGCATGAAATCGTGTACATAAATATTCATGAACAACCAACTGTGTAATGAAGTATCCCCATCTACTTTGATCGAATAAAACAATTTGGTCACAAAACTGGAGAGAAAATAGACCGTTATTGCATTGGCACCCGCGTACTTGAAAATACTTCCGAATTTCAGTCCTTTGACATCAGATAGATAATAAATGAGTGCCAGGAAAATATTGGCCCAACCTGCTGTCACTAAAACAAAACTACTACTCCAAAGTGCCTTATTAATTGGGAATACCGTGTTCCATAGGTAACCGAACATCAACATAAGAACCCCTAATCCTAAAAGTAGCCATTCTTTCTTTGCCTTTTTGGAAGTCAATATCAGTCCCGTAAATATTCCCAATAGAGCGCTCCCTATCGAAGGTAAAGTGCTCAACAATCCCTCAGGGTCATAATCAGGCTTGTAATTATGGGTTCCAAAGACTTTTACATCTATGTAGTTCGCCAAATTATTCGGTGCACGTTCAAAAGTAGACTCCATTCCCTCTACTGGTACAAAGCCCATCAAGAGCCAATAACCTATCAAAAGTACTGCACAGATTCCTGCTAAAGTTTTCCAATTAAAATTAATGAACAATATAGCTGCAAAGAAGAATACCACGCCTATGCGTTGTAGGACACCGGGAAATCTAATCTCCGCAAAATCCTTTATAAAGGGAAAACTGATGGTAAAGGCTCCCAAAAACAATCCAAGCCCTATTAGCTTTAAACTTCGAACCGTTATCTTTTTGTAGGTTGCTGCAGCGGTTCTCTTTTTTTGATAGGCAAAGGCAATCGATGTTCCCACGATGAACAGGAAAAAAGGAAAGACCAAGTCTGTGGGGGTGTACCCGTGCCATTCGGCGTGTAAAAAAGGGGCATACACATGGGACCAGGTACCGGGTGTATTGACCAAGATCATCAATACAATGGTCAGTCCCCTAAAAATATCAACCGAAATTACCCTGTTTTTCATGCCCATAGGCTACAAAATATCATCTTTCATCCGGCCCCAGGCTTTGATCAATAAAAATCCTGAAACCAGCGCGACTCCGGTCAAGGTCATTGCCGAGGTCGTATGTCCATAAATCCAATGGCCAGTCGCGAACATTATGGTATAAATAAGAACAACCCCCAAGAGCATCGCCAAAATTCCCGATGGGACACTCCATTTTTCACCGGTATCAATCTCTACATTATCGGTTTTGGCCTCTTCAACAACTTTGGTCCACCCTGGTCCCCCAGGTTGTATTTTCTTATAAAATGACCGCAGTACTTCTTTAGATTCTGGTTTGGTAATTATAGTTGTAGTTACCCATATGATCGTAGTTACGATCATAACAAAAGGAATACTTCCCCACGATGGCAATATACCCGTTTCAGGGTTGAACAAGAACGTGCCGATTGGGGTCGCTTCCAATAGAATGGAAAGGATCCCTGAAGCGAACATAGCCGAAATCTCGGTCCAGGCATTGATTCGCCACCAAAACCATCTCAAAATAAAAATAAGCCCGGTACCCGCACCGAACAACAGGAGCATATTAAATATCTGCATGGCGTTTTGCAGCAGCAAGGCGAGCACAGCACTGAAGACCATCAAAATTACCGTTGATAACCGTCCAACAGCCACAAGTCTTTTTTCCGACGCGTTTGGATTTATCTGTTGCTTGTAAAAATCAAATACAACATAAGAAGATCCCCAATTCAGTTGGGTAGAAATGGTACTCATATAAGCGGCGATCAATGAGGCCAAAACCAAGCCTAAAAGACCACTGGGCAACTTGGTCAACATAGCGGAATAGGCCAAGTCATGTCCTAATTTATCAGCCGGCACATTTGGAAATGCTTCCGAGATACTAGCAATGTCAGGATATACGACCAATGATGCCAAAGCTACGATTATCCATGGCCAAGGTCTAAGGGCGTAGTGCATAATATTAAAAAAGAAGGTCGCCCCTATAGCATGGTTTTCATTTTTTGCCGCCAACATTCGTTGTGCAATATACCCACCACCACCTGGCTCCCCTCCAGGATACCATGAACTCCACCATTGAACGGCAAGAGGTATGACCAATAAGGTTATAACCGCTTCGGTATTGCTTAGTTCAGGTAAAATGGAAAGCTTATCTACTACATTCTCATTCGCCATTAAGGCATCGATCCCGCCTACTTCGGGTAAATTAACCAAATAGTATGCCGCACCAATGGCTCCGGACATCGCAACAAAAAACAACAGGAAATCGGTATAAAC
>JAHHKH010000446.1 GCA_018679695.1 Maribacter sp. | reverse complement strand
ATGGGGTTAGTTTTTTACAGGGATTCAATTTATTTGAACGCCAAGGCAACATCACAGTCGATTTTTATAGGACCGATTTTAAAAACCAGATTGTAGTGGATTGGGAAAATCCGAACGAAATTTCATTTTATAACTTAGATGGAAAAAGTGAGGCAAATAGTCTCCAGGTCGAAGTGAATTATGAAATATTAAAGAACATGGATGTTCGTACTGCCTATAAATATTATGATGTAAAAACCGATTATCGAACCGGGCTTTTACAAAAACCATTGCAGGCCAAACACCGCTTTTTTGCGAATATTGGTTATGAAACTACTCCAAAGGAAAGTGGTGCCCAATGGCGTTTTGATTATACCTTGCACACTTTGGGTGAACAGCGTTTGCCGAACACCTCAAATAACCCCATACCCTATCAATTAGAAGATTATTCCGATCCATACAGTCTTATGAACGCGCAAGTGACCAAGGTTTTCAACAGTAAATTCGAAATTTACCTAGGGGGCGAAAATTTGACTAATTTTACACAGACTAATCCCGTTTTGGGGGCCGATGATCCTTTTGGCGCAAATTTTGATACCAGTATAGTGTATGCCCCGATTATGGGAAGAATGTTTTATGGTGGGTTTAGATTTAAACTATAATAATCAATTGAAGATATAATGAAAAGAGTAATTTTAGGAATAGCTATGATGATACTGACAACTGTATCATTTGCACAGGAGAAGAATAAAAAAATGTCGTTTGAAGTTGATGGCAAATGTGAGATGTGCAAGGCGCGTATAGAGAAAGCAGCCTTGGGTGTAAAAGGGGTGAAATATGCTTTATGGGATATTCCTTCCCATGAACTTTCATTGATCATTGATGAGCGAAAAACAGATCCCATGAAGATAAAAACCGCTTTGGTTGCAGTGGGTCATGATACCAAGGAGTTGAAGGCTACCGATGAAGCTTATGAAGCAGTTCATCCTTGTTGTAAATATCGGGATGATGATGCCGATGACAGTGATGAACACCAATAATAGTTGAATGCCCTGACCCTAAGTCAGGGTATTTTTTTCCACGAAATAATTATGGCGGATTCATTGTTAAAATTCATAAAACAAGGCCGTCACCAATGGTAGTGCTGTAAGGTTGTCATTTGGACAGCCACTAAGAAAGTGCAATGAATTACGTTTATGCATTTTCAACACTACTTGTCCATCATCTGTTTTTTAAGTCTACAACCATTGCATTCACAGACATGTTGTTCAGGAGGGATACCCTTATCCAACAATCTAGGCCTTCTTAATGAAGGCAAGGGAAATTCACAACTTGGCCTTAATTATGATTTTAATAATTTGAATACCCTTAATTCCGGGCAGGATAAACTTAACGATCAATCAAGGCAAAGAATAACACATTCGGTCCTCCTGAATCTTGGATATTCCATATCGGATAAACTGTCGGTTGAAGCTTTGTTTTCGTGGGTAAACCAGAGAAGGGCCATAAACCAATTTGGTAATACAGACCTGCAGCAAAACAGTGGAATCGGGGATGCTGTTTTCTTGCTAAAGTACGATTTGCCAAACCTTATAGGCAGTAAAAGCAATTTGTCCTTAGGGGCAGGAACAAAGATTCCTTTAGGGTCTTTTGAAGAAGTAGACGCAAGTGGTATAACCTATATTGCCGACCTACAACCCGGTAGTAGGGCATGGGATTTGATTTTATTCGCATCATTTTCAAAGAATTTTGATTTTAGAACTACCACAACATTTTCGGGGAGAGTCATAGCAAGGCTTACTGGAGAAAACAGCGATTACTTGGATGGGGATTCTTCTTATGAATATGGAGATGGGTTGCAGGTTTTTTTAGGGTTGATTGATCAAATCTTACTTACAAATACAGTTACCATTCCTGGATTGAACTTCAAATATAGAAAGGCCAAAAAAGATATTATCGTTAATAACGAATTGGATAATACAGGGGGTGATTGGTTATTTGTTATACCAAGTCTGGGTTTTAAAATTAGTCCAAATATCCGTTTTCAAACCATGACTGAAATTCCATTATTTGCGAATGTAGATGGTACTCAATTGACCCCCACATATAGAATTACAAGTGGATTGCTGTTCAACTTTGTTTCAAGTCGAAATTCGCCTATACCCAACTTGGAAAACTAATAAATGCTTTGAAAGTATAGAGTTAACCATAAATTAAGCTATGAAAAAGAAAATTTCAACAATCATATTCAGCATTTTGCTGATAATTTCATGCAGTAGTAGTGATGCATCGGCAAATCAAAAAAACCAGATACCAACTGGTGGCGAACCAAATAAAAGTAATGATTGGTTATACCCAATTTCGGAAATAAGGGATGGCGGGCCCGGAAAGGATGGGATACCTTCTATTGACAGCCCTAAATTTGTTCCTGTTGACCAAATTCCTTCAATCTTAAGTGATGATTTATTGGTAGTTGGGATTAAGGTAGATGATGTAACACGGGCTTATCCCCATTTTATATTGGATTGGCATGAGATCGTAAATGATAATGTAAACGGTGTTGATGTTGCTGTGTCTTTGTGTCCTTTAACAGGAACTTCGATTGGTTGGAGTAGAAAGGTAAATGACACATTGACCACGTTTGGGGTTTCAGGTAAACTGTATAACAGCAACCTGATCCCTTATGATAGATCCACGAATAGTAATTGGTCGCAGGTGGGTCTGCAGTGTATTAATGGCAGTTTAATAGGAGAAAGGCCTGATTTCGTAACTGTTTTGGAAACAACTTGGGGTGTATGGAAAACAATGTTTCCTGACACCAAGGTTTTGACAACCGATACGGGATTTTCACGAAATTATGGAGTTTATCCCTATGGCGATTATAGGACGAACAATTCGTATTTGATCTTTCCTTTGACCAATGAGGATGATCGTATACCTGCCAAGGAACGTGTACATGCTATTATTGAGGATGATGAAGCCAAAGTTTATAAGTTCGATGCTTTCGAAAGTGGAAAAATCAGAAGAGATAAATTTAAGGGAAAAGAAATATTATTGGTAGGTGATGACACTATAATAGTCTCTTTTGAATTGGATAAAACGGACAGTATTTTGGAATTCGAATATGATTATCGTGGTTCTGAAGGGTTCTTTAGGGATAATGAGGGTACATTATGGAATGTTTTTGGAGAGGCAATTTCAGGGCCGGGACAAGGAAATAAATTAGCGCCAACAATTTCTTTTATTGCCTATTGGTTTTCGATAGGGGCTTTTTACCCAGATGCTGGCATTTATGAATGAATTAAAAGTTCCCCTATAAAATAGAAAAGCCTCCCGATTATTATCGGGAGGCTTTTTAACATTGCATCAATTGAACTAATGTTTGGGACTACATCATTCCCGGCATTCCACCACCGCCACCCATTGGAGGCATGGCAGGAGTATCTTCTTTAATGTCGGTCAATGCACATTCAGTGGTCAAGATCATTCCTGCAACAGAAGCTGCATTTTCCAATGCAATTCTTGTTACTTTGGTAGGATCAATAATTCCTGCTTTGAACATTTCAACATATTTCTCGGATTTGGCATCAAAACCAAAGTCACCTTTACCGTCTTGAACTTTGGCTGCAACAACCGAACCTTCACCTCCGGCGTTTTCAACAATCGTTCTCAAAGGTGATTCAATAGCTCTGGCCACAATCTGTATTCCTGTTTCCTCATCTGCATTCTCAGGTTTAACTTTGGAAAGGGCCGATTTGGTACGAACCAAGGCAACACCTCCACCTGCAACAATACCTTCTTCAACAGCAGCTCTAGTTGCATGTAGTGCATCATCAACTCTATCTTTCTTTTCTTTCATTTCAACTTCAGAGGCAGCGCCTACATAAAGAACAGCTACACCCCCAGCCAATTTGGCCAAACGCTCTTGTAGTTTTTCTTTATCATAATCCGAAGTAGTAGTTTCTATCTGTGATTTAATTTGGTTTACCCTTGTTTTGATATTCTTTGCAACACCACCCCCATTTACGATAGTTGTATTGTCCTTGTCTATGGTCACTTTCTCACAAGTACCTAACATATCAATAGTAGTATTGTCCAAAGAGAACCCTCTTTCCTCTGATATAACGGTTCCTTTGGTCAGGATGGCAATATCTTCCAACATCGCTTTTCTTCTATCACCAAATCCCGGTGCTTTAACAGCAGCAATTTTCAAAGAACCCCTTAGTTTGTTCACTACTAGGGTTGCCAATGCCTCACCATCAACGTCTTCAGCAATGATCAATAACGGTTTTCCAGATTGGGCAACTGGCTCCAAAACAGGAAGAAGGTCTTTCATTGCAGATATTTTCTTGTCGTATAAAAGAATGTAAGGATTCTCCAAATCAGCAATCATTTTTTCGGAATCAGTAACGAAATATGGGGAAAGATATCCTCTGTCAAACTGCATACCTTCCACGATATCCACATAAGTATCTGTACCCTTCGCTTCTTCAACAGTGATTACCCCTTCTTTACCAACTTTACCAAAAGCCTGCGCAATCAATTCACCAATAGACTCATCATTGTTTGAAGAAATTGAAGCTACTTGCTTTATTTTTTCTGAAGAATCACCAACTTTTCTTGACTGTTTTGTCAAATCGGCTACAATAGCTTCGACGGCCTTGTCAATACCTCTTTTCAAATCCATTGGGTTAGCACCGGCTGCAACGTTTTTTAATCCTTCTTTTACGATTGATTGAGCAAGAACGGTAGCAGTGGTTGTCCCGTCGCCTGCAAGGTCATTGGTTTTAGAAGCTACCTCTTTTACCATTTGGGCACCCATGTTCTCCAAGGCATCATCCAACTCAATTTCCTTGGCTACAGTAACACCATCCTTGGTCACTGCAGGAGCACCAAAGGATTTGCTTATGATTACGTTTCTTCCTTTAGGCCCTAAAGTTACTTTTACCGCGTTGGCCAAGGCATCTACGCCTCTTTTAAGTCCATCACGTGCTTCAATATCAAATTTTATATCTTTTGCCATAATACTTTCATTTTCATTCCTGCGAAAACAGAAATCTGATTAATAGTTTTTAATGTTTTTGGATTCCCATTTGTATGGGAATGACAGGTTTTTTATATAATTGCTAAAATGTCGCTTTCCCTCATCATAAGGTAATCTGCACCTTCCAATTTTAATTCTGTTCCGGCATATTTTCCATAAAGTACGGTATCGCCCACCTTTACGGTAATTTGCTCGTCTTTTGTTCCCGGACCTACCGCTACTACTTTTCCTTTTTGAGGTTTTTCTTTCGCTGTGTCAGGGATATAGATTCCAGATGCAGTTTTGGTCTCTGCTGCCATTGGTTCAATGAGAACTCGATCTGCCAATGGTTTAATATTAACTTTAGCCATATTTATAGTTTTAAATTGATTTTAATTTTACGCGAATAATTAGACAGAAATTATGCCAAGCCATAAAAACTGACATATTTTAAAACAAAAATGCCAGCTTGTCATTAAGGCTGGCATTTTATTATATTTTTAACCGGATAACTTATTCATTATCCGTTGCACTATCGGTATTTGTTGCAGGGGCTGGCACTTCTTCAGGTACGGCTTCTGGAACCGTTTCCTCGATATCATCCCCTTGCAATAATTTGGAATCTGCGTCACCAAAACTTCCTTTGAGGGCAACGTTCGATGCCAATATCAAAACAACCAATAAAATAGCTAATGTCCAAGTACTTTTATCCAAAAAGTCCCCTGTTTTTTTGACTCCACCAACGACTTGACTACCGCCTCCACCAAATGAAGAGGACAATCCGCCACCTTTTGGGTTTTGAACCATAATTACCAACACTAATAGAAAGCAAACTGCGATGATAAGTATCAAGAATATTGTAAATGTGCTCATTATTACTAGGTATTTTCTTGTTGAATTTTTTCGACTGCCTTAATACGGGCTGCAAAGAAACCACTTTTTTCCGGATATTTCAAACTTAATATTTTGTAGGCTTGAATAGCCTTTTTGTACTTTTTCTGCTCCAAATAAACTTTGGCCAATGTCTCTGTCATTAGTTCATTTTTGTCCAGTTTTACAGATTCTTTGATATCAACTTTTCGGGATGTTGATTGGGTTGGGACTATTTTTGGATTTTTTTCTATGAACTTGTCAATGAGCTCAAACTTTTTCTTTTTAAGGACCTCTTTTTCCAAAGGAAAATCAATGTTCCCTTCATAGGAGTCATTTTCATTAAAAGATACCGGCTCGCGTTTTATGGTTTTTAAAGAGGCCAATTGCAACCACTCACTGAACGAATGTTTCTCCTGCTTGGTAAAAGGAAGTGGTTTGCCAATTTGAAGTTCTTCCTTAGCTTTTTCTTTTTCTTCTTTTATTGTTTTGTCTACTTGGGGGTCTTTGGACTTGAAAAGTTTTGGGTCTAAAATATCGTCAGCATCATCAACGTCTTGTGGTAAAGGTTTGTCCTCCGATTCTACAATCAGGGGTACTGCTTCTTCCATTGCGGTCAATTCCTCAACTTCAGCTTCTCGTTCATTCCCAATTTCGGTTTTCCCAGAAATTGTATCTGCAATTGTATTTTGTAAAAAATCCTTTGAAGTAATAAAGTCGAACAATATATCCCGATCGGTAGTATAAGCAGCAGTCTTCTTTAATGCATTGTTGTACTTAAAACTATTAAGATTTCTTAGGCCTTTTAATTGTAGGGCCCTTGCAGCTTGAAAGTAGGGGTACTCCTCCAGGACATCCTCTAATTGCTTTGTCTGTAAAGGGGTTGCTACCTTTTCAGGGTTTTGTAATAAATATGTAAAATCCTGTACATTCATAGGGTATTACCAATCTGCAAGTGATTCGTTAAAAATATCTTGGGTAATTCTTTCGAAAATTATTTCATGCGCTTCGTCTTTTACCGAGGATAATTGTGCATTTGCAGGATAATCATAAAAAAAAGAAAACCGTTTGTCAAAATCCGCATCTTCCTTTGTTCTATTGTAAAAACGAACTTTAACCCCAATTGATAATCGGTTTTGAGCTGCGGTCTGTTGTGCGGTTGCACTCATGGGCGATATGCGATATTCAACAATTTCGCCTTCATACAACAAATCGGCATTGTTCGTATTTACAAGGTCCAAGCTCGTTTGGTTCAATATCCTGTCTTGAAGGGCTAGAGTGAAATCACGATCCATTCCTGGTTCAAAGGTCGATCCTGGGCTCTGGGTGGCATAATTTTGAAAATAATTTACTTGAAAAGTTTGGGCGGTCCCTACATCGCCTCCAGTGAAATTGTATACACCACAACCAATCGCCGTACTTAAAATAATCAGAAGAGAAACTACTTTTTTGAATCCACGCATAACTAAAGATCGTACTGTTTTATTTTGCGGTATAACGTACGTTCAGAAATGCCCAATTCTGCAGCAGCAGCTTTTCGTTTACCACGGTTCCTTTCCAGGGATTTTTTAATGAGTTCCACTTCCTTTTCCTGTAAAGATAAGGTTTCTTCCTCTTCTATTTCCTCTGCAAAATGGTACTTGTCTTCCTGGGGTGGTTGTTCTGGTTGGGGCTCTGGAAGTTGTAAGACCTCCATGGCCTCATTCTCCTCGGATTGAATTTGCTCGCCATTATTTCCATAGATTTTTTGGATCAAACCTTCATTTTCTTCCTGTACTTTTTGCGAGTCATTATGTTTTAATAATTCCAAAGTCAATTTTTTCAAATCGGTAAGGTCACCTTTCATATCGAACAAAACCTTATAAAGGATCTCACGTTCATTGCTGAAATCACTATCGCTTTTGTTCGGTTCGATAACAGCCGGTAAATTTGAATTTCCGGCGTTGGGTAGATAACCATTTAAGGTAGCCATTGAAATATTACGCCCTTCTTCCAAAACCGAAATCTGCTCTGCAATGTTCCTAAGTTGGCGAATGTTTCCCGGCCAACGGTATTTAAGTAATAATTGTATGGCATCATCTTGCAATCTTATAGTCGGCATTTTGTATTTCTGTCCAAAATCCGAGGCAAATTTGCGAAACAACAAATGTATATCCTCCTTTCGTTCACGGAGGGGGGGTATATTGATTTCGACCGTGCTTAACCTATAATACAGGTCCTCTCTGAATTTCCCTTTTTTAATGGAATCAATCATATTCATATTGGTGGCAGCAACGATGCGAACGTCGGTTTGTTGCACTTGGGAAGAACCGACTTTTAAAAACTCTCCATTTTCAAGAACACGTAAGAGACGCACTTGAGTTGTCAAAGGAAGTTCGCCTACCTCATCCAGGAATATGGTTCCACCATCTGCTACTTCAAAGTAACCTCTCCGTGTTGAAGTTGCCCCGGTAAAAGCCCCCTTTTCATGACCAAATAATTCGCTGTCAATGGTTCCTTCAGGAATTGCACCACAGTTCACTGCAATGTACTTTGCATGCTTGCGGTGCGATAGGGAATGTATTATTTTGGGAATTGATTCTTTACCCACACCACTTTCCCCGGTTACCAATACCGAGATATCAGTAGGTGCAACTTGCACGGCTTTCTCCAAAGCCCTGTTTAGTTTAGGGTCGTTCCCAATAATTTCAAATCGTTGTTTTATTGACTGTACACCTTCCATTTTAATCTTCTGACTTCAAGTATGATTTAATTATTGTTGCTTAGACCTTCTGCCTCACCAATCAAGGTTGCTGAGGTACAATCATTCATTTTAACATTGACAAAATCGCCCAACTTGTAATCTTCTTTTGGAAAAACTGCTACAATATTTTGGGAATTTCGTCCCATCCACATGCGATCATCTTTTTTTGAGGTTCCCTCAATCAAGATTTCCTCAACCTTGCCTAAATGCTGTTGTGTTCTGTACATACAATGTTCACGCTGCAGCGCGATTATCTCCGAAAGTCTCCGCTGCTTTGTTTTCTCGGGAACATCGTCTTCCATTTTTCGTGCAGCCATTGTTCCCGGACGTTCGGAATAGGAGAACATATAACCATAGTCATACTTCACATAGTCCAATACTGCCAAGGTATCCCTATGGTCCTTTTCGGTTTCCGTTGGGAAGCCAGAAATCATATCATGTGAAAAAGCACAGTCAGGAATGATTTGTTTGATATTGTCGATCAAAGTAAAATACTCCTCAATGGTATGTAAGCGGTTCATTGCTTTTAAAATACGATTGCTACCACTTTGAACAGGGAGATGAATGTGGTTACAGATATTTTCATGTTTTGCCATCGTTTTGATTACTTCCAAACTCATATCCTGTGGGTTGGATGTTGAAAACCGGATTCGCATTTTAGGTTGGGCCAGGGCTACCATATCCAATAAGCTAGCAAAATCAACGGCCGTGGCAATTTGCATTTCTGAAGCCTTATCAAAATCTTTTTTCAGTCCACCACCATACCAAAGATAACTGTCAACGTTTTGCCCCAATAAGGTAATTTCCTTGAAACCGTTATGCCAAAGACCATTTATTTCATCAATAATCGATAGTGGATCGCGACTGCGTTCCCGGCCTCTAGTAAAGGGCACGACACAAAAAGTACACATATTATCGCAGCCTCTTGTTATCGATACAAAAGCGCTGACTCCGTTGCTGTTTAAACGAACAGGTGAGATGTCACCATAGGTTTCTTCTTTGGAGAGCACCACATTAACGGCCTCTCGCCCTTCATCTATTTCCTGAATTAGGTTAGGTAGGTCTTTATATGCATCTGGTCCAACGACCATGTCAACGATTTTTTCCTCTTCGAGTAACTTACTTTTTAGCCGCTCGGCCATGCAACCAAGAACTCCCACTTTCATGTGCGGCCTTTTCTTTTTTATGGTATTATATTTTTCCAAACGTTTGCGTACAGTTGTCTCGGCTTTCTCACGTATTGAGCAGGTATTCACTAAAACCAAATCGGCCTCTTCCAATTCTTGGGTCGTATTGAAGCCTTCATCCGCTAAAATCGAGGCCACGATTTCACTGTCGGAAAAATTCATGGCACACCCATAACTCTCAATGTAAAGCTTACGGGTATTCTGTATGTTTTTTTCCAAGGAAAGGGTTTCACCTTGAATCGATTCTTCAATGAGTTTCTCCATATAATTATCCTTATTTGCGATTTGGGTTGTCAAAGATAGTGCTTAATACAATTTAATGACAATATGACAGTATATTTTAGTACTATTTTAGGGTTTATTGTGTTATTTTAGACCTAATTCATAGCATTTAAAAAAATGATATTCAGTGACATAACGAGTAAAATAGAGCAAAGCACTGCTTTGGATTTTAGTTTGATCTTTAGTAAATCGATTGAATTGTTCAAACTAGTATGGGTACAGGGTTTTATTATCGTGTTACTGACATTTGCGACCTTAATCCCCTTTTATATTCCTATGTACTTACCCTTGCTGATTGCCGGGGTAACTGACCCGGAAATATTGCGGAGTGAAGAGGCCCCACCTGAATTGATAATACCTATGGTGATTTTAATGCCCATAATGTTCTTGGGAATTACGACAATAAGTTTATTGTTGAACGCGGCCTTCCTACGAATTTGTAAGAACAAGGATTTGAATTTGTCTGAATCGGATAATTACTTTTACTACTTTAAAAAGAAATATGTTTCAAAGTCGATTTCATTGGCCTTACTTACATTGGGATTATTGTTATTGGGAATGTTGGCTTGCGGCATAGGCGTCTTCTATATGGTGGTTCCCATTTCCTTGATTCCGGCATTTTTGGCATTTGATGAAGAATTAACGGCTATGGAAATTATAAAATCATGTTTCTCACTGGGTAATAAAAACTGGCTGGTGATTTTTGGTTTGGTAATCGTGATGGGCCTTTTAGCCGAACTTGGAGTACTACTGTGTTTTGTCGGAGTATTGTTTACAGCAATGTTGGCGAAGATTCCTGTATATTTTATGTATAAGGACAGTATCGGGTTTTCTCCTGAGACCTAGATTTCTTTCATTCCCTTTCTTTTTGACGCAACGCAAAAGAAGTACCGGCATCTTAAACTTGCAACCCCATTAAAAAAGAAATTATGAAAAAGAATTTGTTGTTGGTCTTTATTGTATCATCGTTAAGTTTCTTATCATGTGAAAAAACCGATGATAGCAAGTATGCCGATTATCTGGTCGCTAGACCATTGACCATTAGTAAAGCCGAATTTAAGAATGGTGTAGATGTTATTGCACCATTACCTATTAAAGAATCCGGTAAGATTTATGCTTATCAAGACTATATTTTTGTCAATGACAAATACCGAGGTGTTCATGTTATTGATAATAGTGATCCCAATACCCCGAAGAAAATCTCATTTATTAAAATTGCCGGAAATGTTGATATCTCAATTAAGGACGATTATTTATATGCGGATAGTATTATGGATTTGGTAGTTCTCGATATTTCTGATATCAATAATATAGAAATTGTAAACCGCTTGGACAATGTACTGCGTGATAATATAGTCTGGCCTGCCAATGCCGATTTTTATGAGTACGATGGTGTCGATTATGAAAATGAGATATTGTTGGGATGGGAAACGGTGACCGAGCGCCGACTTATTTCTGAATATGAGGAACGGTTCACTAGGAATGGTGAGATATTTGCCTTGGCGGAAGCCGCCAATGATGCTGCTGTAGGACAAGGGGGATCTTTGGCCCGTTTTAAAATTGTTGGCGATTTTCTTTATGCCGTTGACAGCCACAATATTAATATATTCAATATACAGGATTTGGAGAATCCGATAGACCTGGATGATGTGTATGCGGGATTTGACATTGAAACCATTTTTAATAGAGGACAGCATTTATTTTTAGGAAGCATGCGAGGAATGTATATCTATGATATATCTTCTCCGGCCACACCAACTTTCATTTCTGAATTTCAGCATGGTACGGCTTGTGATCCAGTTGTCGTAGATGGTGATTATGCCTTTGTTACCCTTCGTGGAGGTAATATGTGTGGAGCTACTGAGAGTGGTTTGTTCATCGTTGATATTTCTGACATTTCAAATCCTGAACTAACTATAAGTTATCCTATGGATGGCCCCTATGGTCTAGGAGTAAAGGATGAAAAGTTATTTGTGTGCGATGGGGATTCTGGCTTAAAGGTTTATGATAAATCTGATGTCAACGATTTAGTTGCTTTAAATCATTTTAAAGACATTAATACCTTTGATGTTATTCCCCTTGAAAATTCGTTACTCATGGTAGGTGAAGATGTACTCTATCAATATGAGTATTTGGATAATAATATTGAGCTACTGAGCACTTTGGATTTGAACTAAGAATAGTTTAAATGTTCGTACAGAATGCCCCGCAAAAACGGGGCATTTTTTTATACATATATATAAGGTATAATACGTAATTAAAAAATTCAACTACTTTTGTGACTTGAAAAACCAATCCATGGCAAAGAATTTAGTTATTGTAGAGTCTCCGGCAAAAGCAAAGACCATAGAAAAATTTTTAGGTAATGATTTTAAGGTCGAATCTAGTTTTGGCCATATTGCCGACCTACCTTCGAAGGAATTGGGTGTTGATGTTGACAATGATTTTAAACCAAAATATATTGTTGATAAAGACAAAAAAGCACTTGTAAAAAAACTCAAGGATTTAGCAAAGAAAGCCGACATTATCTGGTTGGCCAGTGATGAGGATCGCGAAGGGGAAGCAATTTCCTGGCATCTTTATGAGACCTTAGGTTTAGACAAGGACAAGACCAAAAGAATTGTTTTCAATTCGATTACGAAGTCAGCGATTCAAAAGGCGATTGAAAATCCAAGAACCATAAACTATAACTTAGTCAATGCCCAACAGGCTAGAAGGGTGTTGGATCGTTTGGTCGGTTACCAATTATCCCCAATACTCTGGAAAAAAATTAAGCCGGGCCTTTCCGCGGGAAGGGTTCAGTCTGTTGCAGTTCGACTAATTGTAGAACGGGAGCGGGAAATCCAAGCATTTGAGGCAAAAGCCTCATTTAAGATTTCAGCAGAATTCAAGACCGAAAGTGGTGGTGTTTTCATAGCTAGATTAGGCAAGTCGTTTGATACCAAAGAAGGGGCCGAAGCTTTCTTGAAAAAAAATATTGGCGCCAACTTTTCCATTGGTAATTTAGACAAGAAACCAGCGAAAAAATCCCCATCAGCCCCTTTTACAACATCGACTTTGCAGCAAGAGGCTGCAAGAAAATTATATTTTTCCGTTGCAAGAACAATGCAGGTTGCCCAAAGGTTATATGAGGCTGGTCTTATTACCTATATGAGGACCGATAGTGTTAATCTTTCCGGAGAAGCGATCAATGCCACCAAGGAGGCCATTGTCACCAATTATGGGGAACAATATAGCATGGTTCGTAATTTCAAAGGAAAATCGAAAGGAGCCCAGGAAGCCCACGAGGCTATTCGCCCGACAGATATGAAGAAGCAATCACCTTCCTTGGATCGAGATCAATCCAAATTATATGAATTAATTTGGAAAAGAACCATTGCCTCACAAATGAGTGATGCCCAATTAGAGCGTACCAACGTAAAAATAAAGACCAATACCCATACTGAGGAATTTACGGCCAATGGAGAAGTAATCACATTCGATGGTTTCTTAAAAGTATATTTAGAGGGTATAGATGATGAGGACATGTCCGAAGACCAGGAAGGTATGTTGCCTGCAATGAAAGTTGGCGATGTTTTGAGCTACAATTACATTACGGCCACTGAACGTTTTTCGCGACCCCCGTACAGGTTTACCGAAGCTTCATTAGTTAAGAAATTGGAGGAGTTAGGTATTGGTAGACCATCAACTTATGCACCTACTATTTCGACCATTCAAAATAGGGGATATGTTGAAAAAGGTACCGTTGAGGGAACTCAGCGAAAATATATCCAGTTTACCTTGGAAGCAGGGGACATTAAGGAAAAACAGCTTAGTGAAACCGTTGGTTCGGATAAAGGTAAAATGGTACCAACTGATATTGGTATGATTGTCAATGATTTTTTGGTGAACCATTTTTCGAATATCCTGGATTATAATTTTACAGCCCGGGTCGAGGAGGAATTCGATGAAATTGCAGAAGGTGATGAAGATTGGCAAAAGGTGATGAAAGACTTTTATAAAGACTTTCATCCAAGGGTATTGGATGTTGAAGAGAATGCTGATCGTGCCAGTGGTGAACGAATTTTGGGTAAAGACCCAAAGACAGGTAAGCAGGTGTCCGTGCGATTGGGTAAATTTGGCCCAATGGTCCAAATTGGTACTGTCGACGATGAGGAAAAACCCCAGTTTGCCAGCTTATCCCCGGACCAATCGCTAAGTGCGATAACTTATGAAGAAGCGATGGACTTGTTTAAACTTCCAAGAAAATTGGGTGTTTTTGAAGGCGAGGAAATTGAGGCCAATGTAGGAAGGTTCGGCCCTTATGTTAAGTTTGGAAAAAAATTCGTTTCATTGGCCAAGGGAGAAAGTGCAATGGAAGTTAGTTTGGAAAGGGCAATAGAATTGATAAAGGAAAAACAAAGGGCAGATGCACCAATTGCGACTTATGAAGATAAGGATGTAATAAAGGGAGTTGGGCGTTTTGGACCATTCATAAAATGGGATGGAATGTTCATTAATGTGAATCGGAAGTACGATTTTGACAATCTTACCCAAGAGCACATTGAAGAATTGATTGAGGCTAAAAAACAAAAGGAGATTGAAAAACTTGTTCAGGAGTGGCCAGAAGAGGGCATTCGAATAGAAAAGGCAAGGTGGGGAAGACATAATATCATTAAGGGGCGTATTAAAGTTGAACTGGCCAAAACTGTTGATGCAACCAAGATTTCTTTGGAAGAGGCCAAAGCACTGATAGAAAAGAAAGCCCCAAAAAGAAAAACAAAGGCAAAACCTAAAGCTAAGAAATAAGCATGGCATTCGATTTTTTAGTTCCTGTTGAAGATAGGGTATTGGCCCATTCCGAATTATTACCCCCGCAGGCACTTGGAAAGCACATATA
>JAHHKH010000426.1 GCA_018679695.1 Maribacter sp. | reverse complement strand
AGAATCGTCAGGACTGAACTACCGGACCGTGCTTAGAGCGGTGCAAATATACATTGCTTATTGAATTCCGCAAACAATTTCATACAAAATATCGTTCGAATATTAAAGGAATTTTTGCCGTTCCACCATAAAAGTATTCAACACTTTTGAAAAATCGCCGCGTATATCAACATCCACATATTTAATCTTGTATTGGGCACATTTCATTTTGAGTTCATCGAAAAAGGTCTTTATTTCCCGTTCATATCCTTCTTTTACCGTGTCCGAAAACAAGTCTATGTGCTCGCCGGTTTCCACATCGAGAAATCGCTTGGGCGTATTTTCAAAATCAAAATGAAATTCCTTTTCTGTATCCAACAAATGGAACAGTACTACCTCATGTTTGTTGTACTTTAAATGCCGTAAAGCATCAAATAGCTTGTCATCATCAGTAGCGGTTTGAAACATATCGGTAAACAAAAAAACCAGGCTCCTTCGTTTTATTTTTTCCGCTATCAGATGTAAATGGGTATAGATCTTGGTTTCCTTAATGGGTTTGGTGTCCAAACTGATCTCACTTAGCTTCGACAATAACATATGATGATGCCGTTCACTCCCTTTTTCCGGAGCATAGAAATTATACGTACCCGAGAATACACTAAGGCCAATCGCATCCCGTTGTTTTTTCAAGATATTCATCAAAGCAGCTATGGCCAATACCCCAAAGCCAATTTTATTTAAATTATCAATCGTTGGGTAGGCAATTTCCGGATAATACATTGAAGCTGAATTATCCAAGATCATATGGCATCTTAGATTGGTTTCCTCCTCATACCGCTTTGTATAGAGCTTGTCGGTTTTTGCGAACAATTTCCAGTCAATATGTTTGGTGCTCTCCCCTGTATTGTAGATTTTGTGTTCTGCGAATTCCGCGGAAAACCCGTGAAACGGGCTTTTATGAATTCCACTGATAAATCCTTCGACCACCTGTTGTGCCAAAAGCTCCAGGTTTTGGAATAATGTTGCCTTATCTAGTTCTGACCTGAGATCCATTCATCGTAACTGTGCATCTAATATAAAACAAAAAGGTTCGGTAAAATACCGAACCTTTTTAAATCTATGGAATTTTCTATTACAATAGCGCATCAATAGCGTCTGTATACACTTTTTTCGGGGAAACCCCTACTTGCCTATTTACAATTTCGCCATCTTTAAAAACCAAAACGGTCGGGATATTACGCACCCCATATTTGGCAGCGAATTCCTGATTAGCATCAACATCTACCTTACCTACAACAGCCTTACCATCATATTCACTACTAACCTCATCAATGATAGGACCTACCATTCTACAGGGCCCACACCAAGCTGCCCAAAAATCTACCACTACGGGTTTATCACTCTTTAAAACTACCTCATCAAAAGTAGCATCCGTTATTTCTAAAGCCATGTTTGTTTATTTTAATATTATGCAAATTTAGTCAATTATTTTACCTTATCCTTACTTACCCAAGATTGGTTTTACCTATGGTGACATTGATGGAATTTATCATCAATTCAATTTATAATGCACTTCCTTTTCTTCCAACCGATGCAATAATTCGGAGGTGATCTGCACCTTTTGCTTTCGGCTAGATAAATTCACTTTTATCTCCTCTTCCATTTCATACACCACAAAATTCAAGGGATGGTTACCCTTATGTGATACCAATGTATCCTTCAAATCGGTAATTTGTTCTTCTTTAAGTTCATCGATATTCAATTTTATGGTCAATTTCTTGGCGAAGCTTTCCATCACGTCTTGAAGCAACATAAAACTATTGAATTGCATTCGTGGGTCACCCTTTTTACCTGTTTCACGATTTACCCATCCTTCACGAATGAATATCTTCAGATAAACAAAGGAATTGATCATAAGAAAGTGACGGAACTTCAAATATTCCTCCCCGAAAATCCTGAACTCAAAAGTGTCTGTATAATCCTCAATGGTAAACAAGGCCCACCCTTTCCCGTTTTTGGAAATACGATGTTGCACATCGGAAACAACCCCAGCAATAGCGATTTCCCGATTGATCAACTCATCCAAATCATGGGCATTGGAAACGCTAGCATTACAAAATGCATTGATTTCAGTCTTAAAATCATCTAAAGGATGTCCTGAAATATAAATCCCCACAACCTCTTTCTCACGTCGCAGCTTTTCCATGGTGCTCCACTCCTCACAAGGAGGTACTTCGGGTTCAGGAATCTGTACTTCACTGGCATCCCCAAATAAACTTACTTGTGATGAATTTTCGTTTTCTTGATATCTAGACCCATACTTGATTACCTTTTCCAAAAAGGTTACACCATCCCCTTCATGATGGAAATATTGTGCTCTATGGGTATCACCAAATGAGTCGAAACCACCTGCTACGGCAAGGCTTTCAAATGCCTTTTTATTGGAGGCCCGTAAATCTATTCGTTTTGCCAGATCAAAAACCGATTTGTAGGGTCCATCTTCTTTTCTATTCGCCACGATAGTCTCTACCGCGGCACGGCCTACTCCTTTTATGGCACCCATTCCGAAACGAACCGCTCCATCCTTGTTCACCGCGAATTTATAATAGGATTCATTGACATCGGGACCTAAAACATCCAATCCCATGCGCTTACATTCTTCCATGAAGAAAGTAACCTGCTTGATGTCGTTCATATTATTGGAAAGTACCGCAGCCATATATTCTGCCGGGTAGTGTGCCTTTAAATAGGCCGTTTGGTAGGCGATATAAGCATAACAGGTAGAATGACTTTTATTAAAGGCATAGGATGCAAAAGCTTCCCAATCTTTCCAGATTTTCTCCAACACATCCCGCGGATGGCCATTACGTTCACCCCCATCCAAGAATTGTGGCTTTAATTTTTGCAGGAGCGAGAAAATCTTTTTTCCCATAGCCTTTCGTAAAACATCTGCCTCACCTTTTGAGAATCCCGCCAATTTTTGGGAAAGAAGCATCACTTGCTCCTGGTACACAGTAATACCATAAGTTTCCTTTAGGTACTCCTCCATATCCGGCAGATCATAGGTAATCTGCGCCATTCCGTTTTTACGGGTAATGAAGTCTGGAATATATTCCATAGGACCTGGTCGATACAAGGCATTCATGGCAATCAGGTCATCAAAGACCGTAGGTCGTAAATCCTTTAAATGCTTTTGCATTCCTGGGGATTCATATTGGAATATACCAACCGTATCCCCTTTTTGAAAGAGTTCATAGGTTTTTGCATCATCCAATGGAAAGTCATCGGGTACGAGATCAATTCCATGCTTGGCCTTTACAATCTTAACAGTGTCCTTGATCAGCGTCAATGTTTTCAACCCAAGGAAATCCATTTTCAACAAACCGGCACTCTCAACGACCGAGTTATCAAATTGCGTTACATACAAATCGGAATCCTTGGCAGTCGCGACAGGTACAAAATTGGTAATATCATCAGGGGTAATAATAACACCACAGGCATGAATACCAGTATTTCGAAGCGAACCTTCCAATACCCTGGCCATATTAACGGTTTGCCCTTCTAAATCATCGCTCTCGGATATATTCAATAGATGATTCACCTTTTCCAAATCCTCTGCACGGAACTTTTTCTTTAATTCCGTTTCTGGCACTCCAAATATTTTACCAAGCTTTGACATAGTAGGTATCAACTTGGCAATACGATCCGCATCCCCCAACGGAAGGTCCAAAACCCTCGCCGTATCCCGAATCGATGATTTCGCTGCCATCGTTCCATAGGTGATAATCTGTGCCACTTGGTTGGCGCCGTATTTCTTGATTACATAATCCATTACGCGACCACGCCCTTCATCATCAAAATCTATATCTATATCGGGCATTGATACCCTATCCGGATTTAGGAATCGCTCAAAAAGCAAGTCGTACTTCAAGGGATCAATATTTGTGATCCAAAGGCAATAGGCAACCACAGAGCCGGCTGCAGAACCCCTCCCCGGCCCTACAGACACATCCATATTCCGAGCCTCTCTAATAAAATCCTCAACAATAAGAAAATAACCCGGATAGCCTGAATTTTCTATGGTTTTCAATTCAAAGTCAATGCGTTCCCTTATTTCAGGGGTAATCTCATCATATCGCTTCTTAGCACCTTCATAGGTAATATGGCGTAAGTAGGCATTTTCACCTCGTTTTCCTCCATCGGTTACATCTTCTGGAACCTTGAACTTAGTGGGAATATCAAATTTTGGGAGTAGCACGTCCCTTGCCAATTCATAAGACTCTACCTTTTCAACAATTTCCTGTATGTTCAAAATGGATTCAGGCAAATCCCTGAACAATTCGCACATCTCTTCAGAAGACTTGAAATAATACTCCTGATTGGGTAAACCATATCGATAACCTCGGCCACGACCTATGGGGGTAGCTTGCTTTTCGCCATCCTTTACGCAAAGTAAGATATCATGCGCATTCGCATCTTCCTTGGCGCAATAATAAGTATTGTTGGTAGCCACCAATTGCACACCATGCTTTTTCGCCAAGTTGATCAATACCTGGTTAACCCGCTTCTCATCTTCTTGGCCATGCCTCATGATTTCGACATAGAGGTCTTCGCCAAACAATTCTTTCCACCATAGCAGTGCCTGCTCTGCCTGTTTTTCCCCTACATTCAATACTTTGGCAGGTACTTCACCATAAAGGTTTCCGGTAAGGACAATAATGTCCTCTTTATATTGTTTTATGATGTTTTTGTCAATTCTCGGCACATAATAAAATCCATCAGTATAGGCTATGGAAGACATCTTGGCCAAATTGTGGTACCCATTTTTATTTTTGGCCAGCAGTACTACTTGATACCCATAGTCTTTTACATTTTTATTGGAATGGTCCTCACAGACAAAAAATTCGCAGCCGATGATGGGGGTAATTTCTACTCCTGTAGGCTGCTCACCATGTTCGATCGCAATTTTGTTTTGTTCCTTTACGCTATGATTATGCGCCTTCACTTCCTTTACAAAATGAAAAGCCCCCATCATATTCGCATGATCGGTAAGCGCCACGGCAGGCATCTTGTTCTTGGCGGCTGCCTGTACCAAATCCTTGATTTTTATAGTGGATTGTAAGACAGAAAATTGGGAATGATTATGCAAATGCACAAATTGGACATCTGATAGACTTTCAATATTATCCTTGATCTCTTCATCGGAAACTGCGCCCATATCTTTTTCCCATAAGGCATCGGCAATCTTTTTTGATGCTTTTTTAAGATTGATATGCTTTAGACCTATAAGGCCTATCTCCAGTGGGTTGGCCTCTGAGAAATTCTGAAAATAATCGGGCTGTACGTCAAGCTGTTCCTGCGTATACTGTTTTTGTCGAATAAGCTCAAGAAAACAACGGGTGGTAGCCTCAACATCGGCCGTGGCATTATGGGCTTCATTAAATGGCTCATTAAAAAGATATTCATGAAGTTCTGTTAGCGTGGGCAATTTAAATTTACCCCCTCGCCCACCAGGTAACTTACATAGCAATGCGGTTTGTTCGGTACATGTATCCAAAACGGGAAGTTCCTGCAATGGGCTTTCGACACCCAGACGATGGAATTCAGCCCCCATGATGTTAATATCAAAACCAACATTCTGTCCTACAAGGAACTTTGTTTTGGACATGGCACCATTGAACTTCTCTAAAACCTCGGCTAAAGGAATACCTTTTTGAAAGGCAAGTTCTGTGGAAATACCATGGATTTGTTCGGCATCATAGGGTATATTAAAACCTTCTGGCTGTACCAAATAATCCTGACTCTCTACTAAATTGCCCATAGCATCGTGCAATTGCCATGCTATTTGAATACAACGCGGCCAATTGTCGGTATCGGTGACGGGTGCGTCCCATCGCTTAGGCAAACCAGTGGTTTCAGTATCAAATATTAGGTACATCAGTGGATTATAGGATTAGGTGTTAAAAAATTAAAATCAAGAATATGAACCCCAGACTTCCCATTATTCATCTTGGGAATTAATGCTTGATTCTTGAAATTAAAATGGCGTATAAAAATAGCTAAAAGGAAGGGACTATTAAAAAAGTAGTTGTCAGGAGTTATCAACTTAGCGCATAAAAACAGGACATCATTCGATTAACAATTATCACTATCTTCCAATTTCAAAAAACAAGAATAATGATGCTCAAATTAAAAACAGGTAAGCACTCGCTTCTTACCATATTGGTTTTTCTTGGACTTAGTACAAATATAATAGGGCAGGATCCGAATTTAAAAAAACCGAATTTCATTATCATCTTTACCGATGATCTAGGCTTTGGTGACTTGAGTTCTTATGGTCATCCAACCATACAAACCCCCAATCTTGACCGAATGGCTACAGAGGGACAAAAATGGAACAATTTCTATGCCGGAGCGAGTGTATGCACCCCTAGTAGAGCTGCCCTTCTTACTGGTAGACTCCCGGTAAGAAGTGGTATGGCCAGTAATAAACATCGTGTGCTTTTCCCCAATTCGAAAAGCGGATTACCGGCGAGTGAAATAACCCTAGCTGAACAATTGAAGAAAGCCAATTACAATACAGCATGCATTGGCAAATGGCATTTGGGGCACAAGGAGCAGTACCTGCCTACCAATAATGGTTTTGATTATTATTTCGGGATTCCCTATTCGAATGACATGGACAAAGTACCTGGATCACCCTATTGGAAATATTGGGAGCAACCCAAAGACTCGATAAAAACGGAGCATTTTAATGTTCCGTTATTACGAAATACCGAAATTGTTGAACGACCTGCAAATCAACATACGATTACTAAAAGATACACCGAAGAAACCATCAAATTTATTAAAGAGAATAAGGATGGTCCATTTTTTGTTTATTTGGCTCACAATCTACCTCACATTCCGTTGTTTGTTTCAAAGGAATTTGAAGGTCATAGTAAACGAGGGTTATATGGTGACGTAGTAGAAGAAATAGATTTCGGGGTAGGCGAAATTCTAAAAACATTAAAGGAGGAGGGGCTAGATAACAACACCATTGTAGTTTTTACATCGGACAACGGTCCTTGGTTGCCTTTCAAAAATAATGGTGGGAGTGCCGGATTACTCAAAGCCGGAAAAGGCACCACATGGGAAGGTGGTATGCGAGAGCCTGGAATTTTTTGGTGCCCAGGGTTGATCAAGCCAGGATTGATAAGTGATTTGGGATCTACGATGGATTTGTTTACCACTTTTAGTGCTATGGCCAATGTGGAGATTCCGGAAGACCGTATTATTGATGGTCAAAACCTGAGTCGAACTTTATTAGATCATGAACCAAGTCCTCGTAAGCATATTCTTTATTATCGGGGTACTGAGCTATTTGCTGCCCGTCTTGGTGATTTCAAGGCCCATTTTATTACCCAAGGTGCTTATGGGCAGTTCGGGGAACGCGAAGAGCACAATCCACCCTTATTATACAATATAAGTCACGACCCCTCCGAAAATTATAATGTTGCAGAGCAATATCCAACAATCATACCTCAAATAAATGCCCTTGTCAATGCACATAAAGCCAACCTGATCAGAGGCGAGGATCAGTTGGCCGAAAGGGAGTAAAGTTAATTAAGCAAACCTATTGTGAAATTAAAGAATTGAAGTATATTTGCAGCCCGTTTTAGACGGATAATTATAAAAGAATTAATAATCGAGGGTCGGGCACCCTACAAAATTAATGTGATATGCCAGTAAAGATCAGACTACAAAGACACGGTAAAAAAGGCAAACCTTTCTATTGGATCGTAGCCGCCGATTCACGTGCAAAAAGAGACGGTAAATATTTGGAAAAATTAGGAATCTACAATCCTAATACCAACCCTGCAACTATTGAGGTTAAAGTTGACAACTCTGTAGAGTGGTTAAATAATGGAGCTCAACCTACAGATACTGCAAGAGCCATTCTTTCCTACAAAGGGGTTTTATTAAAGCATCATTTAATGGGGGGCGTTCGAAAAGGAGCTTTGACCGAAGAGCAAGCCGAAGAAAAATTCAATGCGTGGATCGTTGAAAAGGAAAAGGCCGTTGCTTCAAAAGTTAGCGGACTGGATAAAGCAAAAGCAGACGCCAAAGCCGCAGCTCTTGCTGCTGAAAAAGAAATAAATGAAAAACGTGCTGCTGAGGCGGCCGCTGCTGCATTACCTGAAGCACCGGAAGTTGTTGAAGAAGAAATTGAAGTTACAGAAGCTGCTGAGGAAGCTCCTGTTTCAGCTCTTGATGCTGCTGTAGCAGAAGCAAAAGGAGAAGTTGCTGCGCCAAAAGAGGTTGTTGAAGAAACTCCTAAAGAAGAAGCCGCACCAGAAGCAGAAGCGTCAAAAGAAGAAGAGTAAATAATTTCTGAAACGATGGACAAGGCAGCTTGTTTCTACTTAGGCAAAGTCGTTTCAAAATATAGTTTCAAAGGGGAGGTTCTTGCAAAGCTCGATACCGATGAACCGGAGAGTTACGAAAACATGGAATCAGTTTTTGTTTCATTGGGAAACAATCTGGTTCCATTTTTTATTGATAAATGTCGTTTGCATAAATCAAACTTATTACGCATCGATTTTGAGGAAGTGAAGACTGAAAATGATGCGGATCGCATTATGGGATCTGAACTTTATCTTCCACTTTCCTTTCTTCCCGAACTTAGTGGCAATAAATTCTACTTTCATGAAGTTATTGGCTTCACAGTCATGGACAGTGTCCATGGAAATATCGGTACGATAAAAAGTATAAATGATTCAACTTCACAAGCACTTTTTGAAATTGAAAAAGAAGGAAATGAAATATTGATTCCCATCAATGATGAAATCATCACCAAGTTAGATAGGGAAAATAATACTATTTTCATAACCACCCCGGAAGGATTAGTAGAGCTCTATTTGGAGTAAAAATCCCATACCAATATCTATTTGATTGAATGATTTCAAATTTATTCCTTTAAATTTAGGTTTTGTCAATTAAAAATCAATGTATGTACAAATACCTATTACCAGTCTTTACGCTCTTCATAATTGCTTGCAAAAACAAGGAACCACAACCAAAAGACACAACCCGACCACCCAATGTTGTCTTAATTTTTACCGATGACCAAGGGTATCAAGATGTTGGGGTTTTTGGATCTCCCAATATCGAGACACCCCATCTTGACCAAATGGCCAAAGATGGGATAAAACTAACAAGTTACTATGCTGCCCAGGCTGTTTGTTCTGCCTCAAGGGCAGGTATATTAACAGGTTGTTACCCAAATCGTATTGGTATCCACAATGCCTTGGGTCCTGGGAATACCCATGGCATAAACAGTACGGAAACCACTATGGCCGAAATGCTTAAAGCCAATGGATACAAAACCGCTATTTTCGGTAAATGGCATTTAGGCCATTATCCCGAATTCATGCCCAACCGGCATGGATTCGATGAGTTTTTTGGCATTCCATATTCCAATGATATGTGGCCCTTTCATCCACAACAAGGACCCATATTCAATTTTCCCGATTTGCCCCTTTACGAAAATGAAATGGTCATCGATACCTTGACCGAGCAATCGCAGTTGACAACACAAATTACCGAACGAAGCGTGGATTTCATTACGAGGAATAAGGACAATCCATTCTTTTTATATGTACCACATCCTCAACCCCATGTTCCGCTGTTCGTATCCAATAAATTCAAGGGAAAATCCAAGAGAGGTTTATATGGGGATGTGATAATGGAAATTGATTGGTCTGTTGGCCAAATCATTTCCGCTTTAAAAAAGAATGGACTTGAAGAAAATACGATTGTCATATTTACTTCTGATAACGGACCTTGGTTGTCGTACGGGAACCATGCGGGTAGTGCCTTGCCCCTGCGTGAAGGAAAGGGAACCGCATGGGAAGGAGGCCAACGAGAACCTTTTATTATGAAATATCCAAAAAGATTAAAGGCGGGGCAAGTAATCGATGTGCCTGTGATGGCAATTGATATGTTGCCTACTATCGCTGAACTCACCAATTCCAATTTGCCTGAATTGACAATCGATGGCAAAAATGTATGGAGTGTTATTGCAGGTGAAAGTATGGAAAGTCCACAAAAGGCTTATTTCTTTTACTATCGGGTCAACGAGCTTTTTGGTGTTCGCTATGGGAAATGGAAAATGTATTTTCCACATCGTTACCGTACCATGGAAGGTCAAGAACCAGGTAAGGATGGGCAGCCCGGCGAATATAGGATGATCGATTTGGAGGAGATTGAATTATACGATGTGGTAAATGATATTGGGGAGACGAGGAATGTGGCCAATGATTACCCTGAAATTGTGGCTGAAATAAAATTACTGGCCAACGATATGCGTTCCAGACTGGGTGATTCATTATTGGAATTGGAAGGGTCAGAAACTCGGGAGCCTGGGCGCATTCAAACAGAATAATGTCAAAACCCTTCAAATTCAAACAGTTCCAAATCCGTCAAGAACGTTGTGCCATGAAAATCGGGACAGACGGGGTACTACTTGGAGCATGGACTACTTTAGCCCATAATCCAAAATCAATTTTGGACATTGGTACCGGCACCGGATTAATTGCTTTGATGTTAGCCCAGAGATGTGAAGCCGAAACCATAGACGCCCTGGAAATTGATGAAGGGGCATATGAACAATGTGTAGAAAATTTTGAAGCTTCTCCTTGGGGTGACCGGCTTTTTTGCTATCACGCAGGTCTTGATGAGTTTCTTGGCGAAATTGAAGATCAATATGATCTGATAGTTTCGAACCCTCCATTCCATACCGAAGAAGTTTCAAGTGGAAATGCGGCAAGGGATATCGCACGACAGAATCAATCGTTACCCTTTGAGGAACTAATAGAAGGGGTTTCAAATTTACTTTCACCAATCGGGATATTTTGCACTATTATTCCTTACAAGGAGGAGACCCAATTTATAATGATGGCAGAACAGTCTGGGCTATACTCTCAACATATGACCAGGATTAAAGGTAATCCCTATTCAGAAATAAAAAGAAGCTTGCTTCAATTTTCCTTCAACGAAAAAGAGGTCATCAAAGATAGTTTGACCATCGAAACTGAAAGACATCGATATACCTCAGAATACATTGTATTAACGAAGGAATTTTATTTAAAGATGTAATTGCTATTACCCTCTTTTTAAAGGTCTAGTCAAACAGGTAGGTCCACCGCTCCCTTTAAGGCTTATCTCATTACCCTTATATGTCAACACCCCACAACCAGCGTCTTCTAGAGCCTTTTGTGTTTTTGGATTGCCTTCGATCATAATGCATTTTCGGGGTGCGATAGCCAAGACATTACAACCCATACTTTCAAATTCATCATTTGGCACCTCTATCAATTTAATTCCTCTTAGAATCAATTCCTTTCTAAAACCAATTGGCATCAAAGGTGAATACACCACTGCAAGATCTTTGTCAACAGGGCTGATAACTGACATTAGATGAAGTACGTCGCTTGAGCCGTTGTAGTGCGGTAAATCAACAACCAGCACATCAATATTGTAAGGATAGAGCAGATTTCTTAATTGCAGTATTCCTTCATCATTGGTACGATAGGAATGGCCTACCACAAGCGTATTTTCATCTAACCAAACAACATCACCTCCTTCAAGAGTTCCTGGTGACTCAATAGACCCCAATACATGGATCTCCTTATCTTCAAAAACTTTTTTATGAATGGGAGGTTCCCCTTTTCTAGAAGCTTTACCCATATTACATATTATCATCCCATAATTTGTAGCTATTGACGCATCTCGACAGTATATTGAATCCAAGGACAAATGCAATTCTTTTGGAAAATACTGAATTTCCACACCTTCGTTTTTTAGCAAAGTCTCAAAGGCAATATACTCGTTTTTGGATTCCAAAAAATCTGGCTGCGAAAGATAGCGCAATGCTTTCCATTCGGTATGTACTTTCACCTTATCAATAAATGCATCCGTTGCGGTTTTAATAAAAACCGAATGCATTGGCAAGTATTCGGAATGGCTTGTATATTTCATTGTTGTTCCAACTTTTTTGTTCTATTTCTGAATTTCATCCACACATAAAAAGGTATTCCGGCCAAGAGTAATAAAAATCCCCAAAAAACGGCCCTCTCACCTGCACCATATATTGCCCATAACGAAAATATAAATGCAAGTCCGGCCAAAACAATCTCCGGTAACCATTTTAGGTTAGGTAGTTTTCGTTCAGTAAGGATCAAAACATATGCGGCCGTAGTAAATAAATAAGGTATTAAGCAGCAAAGGGTAGTCAGTACGATGATAAACTTGAATTGTTCTACCAGGCCATTGGTGTAGTTCATCAACATGACAATAGAGGTCAGAATGCTGCCTATAACCATACCCAAGGCCGGAACCCCTTTATTATTTTCCCTTCGGAAAACCCGTGGAAATAAGTCATCTTTGGACGTAGCCTTAGCTATCTGTCCTTGAATCAAAATCCAACCGTTCAATGCGCCAAACGCTGCAATAGCAGCCCCTGCAGCAACTAAATTACGTCCCCATTCCCCAGAAATAATTGCCATGGCATCGGCAAAAGGTGCTGGTGATTCTGACAATATCCCCGAGGGTATCATTCCCATAACTACTACCGTACTAAAAATATAGATTAAAGTTGTGACCAGTGTTCCCAGCATAGTCGCTTTCGGTATGGTCTTTTCCGGGTTTTCAACGTTACCAGCTGGTACGGTGGCACTTTCCACTCCCAGAAAGGCATATAAAGTCATCGTTGCGGTGATGGCTATGGCACCCATGTTCGTTTCAGCACTTGGGTTAAAAGGGATAAAATTATCAGGGTTGAAATAGAAAAGCCCCCCTATTATGACAAGAAGTAAGGGAATTAGCTTTAAAAGGGTGGTAGCAACTTGCATTTTACCCGATTCCCGTACTCCCCGCGAGTTGACCCATGTTAAAAACCAAATTGCCCCCAATCCCAACAAGACCGCGTAGATAGCATTTGTTTCCAACACCGGAAAGAATACACTTAGGGCACTTACGAAAGCAATGGCAATGGCGGCATTGGCGACCCATATTGAGATCCAATAACCCCATGCTACCAAAAATCCTGCAAAATCCCCAATACCTTCTTTCGTATATACATAAGGTCCGCCGTCCTTGTTGCGAACAAGAGTACTCAATTTACTAAAAACCTTAGCCAATAAAAGCGCCCCGATAGCAGAAAAAAGCCAACCTAAAATACTGATCCCGCCATAGGCAGCCAAAGCCGCAGGCATTAGAAATACACCGGCTCCGATCATATTTCCTATAACCAGGGACGTGCTCATCCAAAGCCCAATCTTTTTTCCTGGTTGGTTACTCTTCATTGCTTTACTTTAGTATGATTTCAAGGATATTTGGTTACATTTGAGAAGTGCATTCCGAATGTACAAATTAATTCTTTGATGAGTTACAACTTCGAAATTAATAAGGATATAACAAAGGCAGAAACCCTGCCAGCTTCTTTTTATAGAGACCCCGACATCTTTGAGGCAATTAAGAACGAGGTCTTTTATAAAACTTGGCATTGGTTAGGGCACGAAAATTTGGTGGATAGTGCTCAGCAAGCCCATCCAATGGTTTTACTGGAGAATTATATGACCGAGCCTTTGGTTTTAACCAGGGATTCCGATAAAAATATCCATTGTCTTAGTAATGTGTGCACGCATAGGGGCAACCTCGTAGTAAATACCTCTGGAAAAGCCAAAAAATTAATTTGCGGTTATCACGGCAGACGATTTAAATTGGACGGCACTTTCGAGCATATGCCCGAGTTTAAGGATGCAGAAGGATTTCCGAGGGCATGTGACAATATGCACAAGTTTGAATTACGGCAATGGGGGCCTTTTTTATTTGCAGGACTTGACCCCTCATTTGAGTTTCAAAATGTAATTGAAACCTTAAATGAAAGAGTTGGTTTTTTACCACTTGATAGTTTTAAGCTTGATGAAAGCAGGTCAAAGGATTATTATGTCAATGCCCACTGGGCGCTATATTGCGATAATTTTCTGGAAGGCTTTCACATTCCATTTGTACATGACGATTTAAATGCGGTTTTGGATTATGGCAACTACGATACCATTCTACACGAGCATCTTAATTTACAAATTGGTTATGCCGAAGGAACAGATACCGTATTTGATTTACCAGAAGGGCATATAGACTATGGTAAAAGAATAGCGGCCTATTATTACTGGGTCTTCCCCAACATGATGTTCAATTTTTACCCATGGGGACTATCTGTAAACATCGTACAACCACTAGAGATAAATCGAACTAAAGTCTCATTCTATAGCTATGTTTATGACGCATCCAAACTTGATGTTGGTGCAGGATCTATATTGGACAAGGTTGAAATAGAGGATGAAGAAGTTGTTGAAGGCGTACAAAAAGGGGTGCGTTCCCAATTTTATCAGGCCGGAAGATTTTCACCGACAAGGGAACAAGGAGTGCATCATTTTCATCGCCTTTTGGCCCAATTTTTGAATGCTTAAAAATATAACTATAGGCCTTTGATATGTTATATTTCTTTATTTACCTTTGACCAAAATATTCCAACATGAAGCCCGACTTATTTGAAGCTCCCGACTATTACAACTTAGACGATTTACTATCTGAAGAACATCTTTTGGTGCGCGATGCAGCGCGTCAGTGGGTAAAACGCGATATATCTCCAATCATTGAGGAATATGCCCAAAAAGCGGAATTTCCCTCGCAAATTATTAACGGTTTGGCAGAAATCGGGGCCTTTGGCCCCTATATTCCTGAAGAATACGGTGGTGCAGGCATGGACCAAATCAGTTACGGACTTATAATGCAAGAAATAGAGCGAGGCGATAGCGGTGTTCGTTCAACAGCCTCGGTACAATCGTCTTTAGTGATGTATCCTATTTTCCAATACGGAACCGAAGAGCAACGTAAAAAATATTTACCCAAACTGGCCACTGGTGAATACATGGGTTGTTTTGGTTTAACAGAACCCAATCATGGCTCCAATCCTGGGGGAATGGAAACCAAATTCAAGGATATGGGCGATCACTATCTCTTGAATGGGGCCAAATTGTGGATATCAAATTCACCCTTTGCTGATATAGCGATTGTTTGGGCCAAGAATGAGGAAGGTCGTATTCATGGCTTGATTGTTGAACGGGGTATGGAAGGTTTTTCCACACCCGAAACCCATGGCAAGTGGTCCTTACGTGCATCGGCCACTGGGGAACTTATCTTCGATAATGTAAAAGTGCCTAAAGAAAATCTATTGCCAGGAAAAAACGGATTGGGAGCGCCACTGGGATGTTTGGACTCTGCCCGTTATGGTATTGCTTGGGGTGCTATTGGTGCGGCAATGGATTGTTATGATACTGCTCTAAGATATGCCAAAGAACGTATTCAATTTGGGAAGCCAATAGCAGCAACACAATTGCAACAGAAGAAATTAGCGGAAATGATCACAGAGATTACCAAGGCCCAATTATTGGCTTTTCGCTTGGGTCAATTGAAAAATGATGGGCGTGCAACTACTGCTCAAATCTCAATGGCCAAACGAAATAATGTTGATATGGCCATCAAAATTGCACGTGAAGCCAGGCAAATTTTGGGTGGTATGG
Organism: Maribacter sp.; assembly: GCA_018679695.1. Classification (GTDB taxonomy): domain Bacteria; phylum Bacteroidota; class Bacteroidia; order Flavobacteriales; family Flavobacteriaceae; genus Maribacter_A. The sequence continues at coordinate 11,781 of JAHHKH010000426.1, read as the reverse complement.
GAATTACAGGGGATTATAGTATCATGCGCCATATGATGAACCTCGAAAGCGTTATCACCTACGAAGGCACCCATGACATTCATTTATTGATAACAGGTGCCGATATTACGGGCATGCCAGCATTTCAATAAACAAGTGATAAGTTATCCTCGTTTATAGGTCAGAAGAATTTCATCATCGGCGATTTGGGGATTATCTATAAAGGAAATAGCCATTACATCGGTTTTAAGAGCATAGGTATATTGTATTCCATTTTTGAATGTAATCACATCACCTTGTAAGCTAAAAATCCCTTCTGCATCAGCTAAAAAATCGAATTCTCCAGTATTCTCAACTTTCAGATTGTTTCCTTCGAAAGTTAATTTATGGCCACTGAAATCGGGGTTCTCCCCAAAAGAACAAAAACAGAATACATTGGTCAGTATCCATTTACCTTCCAAAGGCGTTGGCGTAGTATCTAAATTATCATTGTCGTCACTGGAACATGAAATAAACATTAGTGTGATAAACAATATGGTAAACAGCTTTTTCATAATCATTATTTTAATTAAGATGAATATTCGGGTATTGGTTGCGCAATTCTTTGCCAATCTAGTCCAATAATTCGAATGGAAAGTTATGTAAAAAACATAAATGCCAGTGTACACCACAACTTTTGCTTGCTTCGCATCATTTCTTTTCACCTCATGGGATAGTGATATACATTTACTTTGTAATAAAAAACGAATTAAATTTTTTTCATTTTCATATAGTGTTCTCGTAAAAGAGTCTTATCGTAAAAGGTAGGACTCTTTTTAGTTTATAAGATCTCAGTTGCGACGTTTATGATATTTGGCTTATTTCGAGGTTAAAACAACCTTCCCGCTTTTCAAACCTTTTCCTGTTACTGACAGCTCTATAGGTCCTTTTTTGTTGGTGGACCCTACTAAAACGACCAATTTGCCACTAAAGAGTTTCATTGTTGGCAAATGGAACATTTCCAAAGAAGTTGGATCCCCGTTACAGGCTGCACGATAGAATCCGTTACCCTTGACCTTGAAATTCAAATGGTTTGTTGCAGTTGGGCATTCATTCCCCTTTTCATCAACCACTGACACTGTAACAAAAGCCAAATCTTCCCCATCGGCATTGATAACCGTTCTATCTGGATTCAATTTGATTCTATAGGGTTTACCGGAGGTAACTCTTTCTTTCGTTGCGACGATCTTTCCGGCTTTATCAAAGGCAACTACCTTAATACTGCCCGGTTCATACTTTACGTCCATCCACATTAATCGATATCGATGCTGTGGTGTGCCCTCGTTATGTTTTTTCCGAATACCCATACTCTTTCCGTTTACGAACAATTCTGCACTGTGGTAATTGGTATATACAAAAACTGGTGTAGTTTTACCCTCTCGCCCTTCCCAATTCCAATGGGGAAGTATGTGCAATGTTTCATCCTTTGTATTCCATCGACTGCGATATAAGTAAAAACGATCTTTAGGCAAGCCAGCCAAATCATTAATTCCAAAATACGAACTACGGGATGGCCACATTTCGTCATAGGGCGTAGGTTCTCCCAGGTAGTCAAAACCTGTCCAAACAAACTCCCCTATTACCCATGATTTATCATCTTGCCAAATAAAATCATCATCCGGTAGGTTAGACCAAGTACAAGCTTCCAAATCATATGAAGAACTTTGATAATCTTCATATTGTTTCATCTTGCCTTCGACCACAGGAAATTTATAAATGCCGCGGGAGCTTACCGTTGAAGCTGTTTCAGATCCCAATATGAATCCTTGCGGAAACTTTTCAAGGGCTTCTTCATATAAGGGCAGCCGATAATTAAGCCCTGGGATATCAAGTACGGCACCAAAGCCCGATTCCATGGAATTCTGTACTTGATCCATACCCACCGTAACTGGTCGTGTCGGGTCTTCCCGATGAAAAATATCTTGCAGCCACTTAGCTCGTTTTGCCCCTATCGCACCCCATTGATCGGGAACTTCGTTGCCGGCACTCCACATTACAATGCACGGGTGATTACGCGTAGCCCTTACCAAATTGACCACATCCTTTTCGGCATATTCTTCGAAAAATCGATTATAACCATTCTCAACCTTGGGTCTTGCCCATTCATCGAAACTTTCAGCCAAATACATAAATCCCATTTCATCGCACAATTCCAATTGTTCCAAAGAGGGCATATTATGTGAACTACGAACGGCATCACACCCCATATCCTTTAAGATTGTCAACTGACGGCGCAAGGCGGCTATATTGACTGCTGCACCAAGTGGTCCCAAATCGTGATGCAAGCAAACGCCCTTGAATTTTCGCACTTTGCCATTTAAACTAAAACCCGTTTTAGGATCATATTCTATCTCACGAATTCCAAAGGGTGTAGTCAATTCATCTCTAAGTAAATCACCGACATATAACTGCGTAACGGCCGTATAGCGGTAAGGGGTTTCCGGACTCCACAATTTTGGGTTGGATACAGCAATGTTCTGTTCAAATTCATTCCCGAACTTCTGCCTTGCCACCTTTGTTACCAAAGTATCCCCATTTGCGTTGAGAATATGAGTCACCAATTGAACATTTTCACCCGATACTTTGGTCTTAATATTCACTTTTGCCATATCGGATGAAATCATAGGCGTGGTTATGAACGTTCCCCATTGATCGATGCTCTCCTTGCTCTTGACAATTACCCGAACATTACGATAGAGTCCTGCACCTGGGTACCAGCGTGATGAAAATCCTAAATTGGTCAGCTTAACTGCCAAGGTATTCAACCCATCAACTGCTATTTGATCCGTAATATCAAAATAAAAATAACTGTAACCATAGCCCCATTCCCCAACTTTCTCACCATTGACATAAACTTTAGGTTCGCTCATTGCACCTTCAAAAAGCAATAAAACCTTTTGATCTCCCACGTACCGGGGAAGGTTGAACTTATTGCGATACCATCCTTGACCAATATAAGGCAAGGCACCTGTTCTTCCCGTTTTCTCTGTAGGGATCTTTTCCTTATTTTGTGTGATGGCAACTACCTGTTTGTCTATTTCCTTATCAAAAGGGCCATAAATTGCCCAATCGTGTGGAACCGTTACCGATTGCCAAACAGAATCATCAAAATCTTTTTGGTAGGCTTTTTCGTTGTCTCCCTTAAAGAACTTCCAATCTTTTTTTAAGGTAATAACATGGCGCCCTTGCCCCAAGACGATTACAGGAAATAATATAAAGAGGATTAAGCAACACTTCGTTACTATAGTTTTCATAATTGTTGAATTCATTGTTATTTATATGACTTTGGTCAACTTGACCACAATCGATTTACTAATAGGTGTTTTGCTCCTAACCGCATAGTGGTTATAGGGAACCAATACATTGGTTTCCGGAAAGTAAGCAGCCAGATTGCCCTTGGGGATTTTATACGGAATAACGAGGAAATTATAGGCGGTGCGCTTCGTATCATCATAAAAACTGCTAATATCAACAACATCCAATTTAATTAGATCCTGCTGCTTCATATCCTCCTCATTCATAAACAAGACCCTTCTTTCATTGTAAACCCCACGATACCTGTCATTCAAACCATAAATAGTGGTATTGAATTGATCATGGGAACGTATGGTCATCAACATAAACTCATTTTTACGCAACTCATGATCAGGTAAACGATTCAATGTCAATTGGGCCTTGCCATTAGGCAAACCACTAAAATCAAGATCCCGCACATTATTGGGCAAATAATAACCAGATCCTTTGGAATTTTCGCTCGTTTTGTCAAATCCTTTGATGACATTATCTATGTGTTGTCTAATCAATTCATAATCCTCACCCAAGGCCTTCCAGGCAACTGTATGATTTCCTTCAAAATAGGTGTCTGCCAATTCAGCTATGAGCTCTGGTTCACTTTTTAGGTTATTGGAAGCAGGTTTAAGGAGTCCACGGGATTGTCGTACCCTACCCATACTATTCTCGATGGTAACATACCGCAACTGACCCTTTTTCATGTCCTTTTCAGAACGGCCAAAAGTAGGCAAAATCAATGCTGTCTTCCCGGTTACTAGATGTGAGCGATTCAGTTTTGTGCTTATCTGAACGGTCAGTGCACATCGCTGCAAGGCTTTGGCCGTATATTCGGTATCCGAGGCCGCCATCAAAAAGTTCCCCCCTAAACATATGAATGCCTTCCCTTTACCTTCGTACATAGCTTTCATAGCGCCAACTGTATCAAGACCTTCCTTATCAGGAGCGATAAAACCGAGGTACTCCTTAATACGATTATTCAAGGCCACATCTACATGGTGCATTATACCTACACTCCTATCCCCTTGTACATTACTGTGCCCCCGAACTGGACAAGTACCGGCATTCTGCTTGCCAATCGCACCTTTGAGCAACAATAAATTTATATACTCTCGAATAGTCTCTACTCCATTTTTATGTTGGGTAAGCCCCATAGCCCAACAAACAATAATCCTTGATTTAGAGGCCAAAAGTTGAACGGCCTCATTGATCCTGACCTCATCAACCCCAGTTGATCGTAAAAGGTCCTGAGAATCATATTTTTTGATGTCGTTCATCAAAGCATCATACCCATCAACATATTTATTGATGAATTCATGGTCGAAAACCTTTGCTGTTTCCGCATCCAAATCGGCTAGTTTTTTAATGAGCAATTTGATCAGGGGTATGTCCTGATTAATATTCAACTGTAAATGAATATTCGTCAAATCCTCACCGCCACCCAACATGCCTTTTACCGTTTGGGGATTTTTAAAATTAACAAGGCCCGATTCTTCAAGTGGATTAATACTAATGATCTTACCCCCATTTATTTTGCACTTTTCCAGCGCAGAAAGCATACGAGGGTGATTAGTTCCCGGATTTTGCCCGGCAATGATAACGACTTCTGCCTTGTAAAGATCTTCCAGTTTTGTGGAGCCCTTGCCAATGCCCAAGGTTTCCTTTAAGGCCACGCCACTACTTTCATGGCACATATTGGAACAGTCTGGCATATTGTTGGTGCCGAAAGCCCTGGCGAACATGCCATATAAAAAAGCGGCTTCATTACTTGAACGGCCCGACGTGTAAAAAATAGCCTCGTCAGGAGTATCCAATTTGCGTAATTCCCCGGAAATCAAAGTATATGCATCTTGCCAAGTAATAAGTTCATAATGTACACTGCCTGGACGTAGCACCAAGGGTTCTATGAGTCGACCAAATTTATTCAACTCATAATCGCTAAGTAGGGATAATTCCTCTACTGAGTGTTTTCTGAAAAATTCCCGGCCTATATGTTCAGTGGTGGCCTCATCAGCCAGGGCTTTGGCTCCATTTTCGCAAAACTCACCGATTTTGGAAGCTTTGTCAGGATCTGGCCAGGCACAACTAGGGCATTCAAAACCGTCATTTTGGTTCATTTTCAGCAAGGCACGCATTGAGCGTACCGCCCCCATTTCTTTGAAGGTATGTTGAAGCGCAGCCTGTATTCCCGACATACCTGCAGCATGTCGTTTGGGTTCTGTAAGTTTGATACCCGTTAAATCGTTTGATCCGCGAATGGATACTTTTCTACAAAAATCCTTATCCATTCTTAAAAATAATTTTAATAATGCTTATTGCTAGTACCATTAACACTTACCCGCTTTGGGATTTGGATACTTGTCCGATTGATCCTCATGTGTATTGTCCAAACAAGCAAAATCCTTTTCGAGTAAGAGAAAAAACTTGCTTCCATCGGAAAGATCCTCATAATGTTCGAGTCCGACCACATCATTCCCATACCATTCCTTTGCAAAATTCCGTGGAACTTTTAGGGTAACGGCATTCGCATTGAAATCTACCTGGAGGGTGTCGATCTGCTCCTGTTTTAACCCATATTTAAATGTTGTCGTTTTAAACTGGGTAGATTCTTCAATCCATCCTTCTTTACAAAATTTTTCAACCTCTGTCGGCGTCAACCGAAAACGTACCGAGTTTTCCTTGATTCGTATTTTCATTTATGCAGTAATCTGGTTGTTGAACTCACTCGAAGATAATGATTTCAAGTAATAAATATTTCGATGCACTTATGAAATTCGACAAACACAACATGTATGCTTGTATTGGAAATTGTAAAATGGAAAACTATAATCATCGCCACCATCACAAACCCTAATTTTAAATATTGGCAAAATAGGTGTCGCTTCATAAAAACCATTACATTTATATAACCACCAGGGCTTATTCGGAATTCTTAAAATACCACCATAAATGAAGAATCATTTTCTCAATCTAACGTTGATTTTTTCAATTACAGTAAGTGCTATATTTGGGCAAGAAACCAAATTGGAATGGGAAAATCCAGAAGTGTTCGGAGTCAATAAATTAAACCCCCATGCCTATTTTATTCCCTTTGAAAATCAGGAAAGCGCCCTGTCTTTTGATGTTTCATCCTCAAATAGGTATCAGCTTTTAAATGGCTTTTGGGATTTCAAATTGCTCGATAACCCAGACGATACTCCCAAGGAATTTTATGCCCCGGAGTACGATATTAGCTCCTGGGATTCAATACCAGTACCCTCTAACTGGCAGTTAGAAGGTCACGGAATGCCCATTTATGCAAATATTGCCATGCCCTTTGAAAGTAGTCCGCCTTTGGTGCCACATGAAGGTAATGAAACCGGATTGTACCGACATACCTTCAATGTAGATCCATCCTGGTCGCAGGACCGAACTATTCTAGCTTTTGATGGTGTACAATCGGCCTTTTATCTCTGGATAAATGGGATGAAGGTAGGTTATAGTGAAGGCAGCATGACAACTGCTGAATTCGATGTTACCTCCTATATAAAAACGGGAGAAAATATATTGGCACTGCAAGTGATTCGTTGGTCTGATGGCAGTTATTTGGAAAACCAGGATTTCTGGAGATTGAGCGGGGTGTACAGGGATGTTTATTTGTATAGAAAGCCAAAAACCAATATCCAGGATTTTCAAGTGGTAACAGATTTGGATTCGAATTATGAAAATGCGATGCTCTCCATTGATGTACAATTGGACAATACCACCAGAAGTTATCAGGGAAATATCCAGTTTCTTTTAATAGACCAAGAAGGTCACGAATTGATCAGTGAAACAACCTCCTTTGCACAGGCTAATGTTCATATGGACTTTGCAATTCAGAACCCGAGGAAATGGACGGCTGAAACACCAAATCTCTACATCCTGGTACTGAATCTGACGGCCGAGGATGGATCTTTGGAGACCATTGCCAAAAAAATAGGGTTTCGGGAAGTGGAAATTAAAAACGGACAGATTTTGATCAACGGGGTAGCTCCGTTGTTCAAGGGGGTGAATCGACATGAATTTGATCCCTATAAAGGACGTGCCTTGGATGAAGCCACAATGATACAGGATGTAAAATTGATGAAACAATACAATTTCAATGCTGTACGCACATCGCATTATCCCAACCAAACCCGATGGTATGAGCTTTGTGATGAATATGGACTTTATGTTATGGATGAGGCCAATTTGGAAAGCCATGATCTGTGGATGAATTACAATCGGAGTCCCGTAAAATATCCCGAATGGAAAAATGCCATTGTTGCCCGTGGAGTTGCTATGGCAGCCCGCGATAAGAACTTCGCTAGCGTTGTGATGTGGTCCTTGGGCAATGAAGCAGGTTATGGTCCAAATGTAGACGCCATGGGTGAGGCCATTCGTATGATTGATAAGAGTACCAGGCCCATACACTATGAGAGCAAGGATATTGGTATGGGCATTAAAGAATTTCAGGAAGCCAATGTTATAGGCAAAATCAAAGGTGGAATGCTATTGTATGAAAATATGAACGGTCCTGCCAAGCAGGAAATAGGATCCACCATGTACCCTATGCCCGACAAGGCCCAAGAAAATGCCCTGGCCGATACGATTAGGCCCTACATCATATGTGAATATGCCCATGCCCAAGGAAATAGCACCGGACATTTTAAGCAATTCTGGGACATCTTCGAAAAAAACCCAACTATGCAAGGCGGATTTATATGGGACTGGGTAGATCAAGGATTGGCGAAAAAAGACGAAAACGGTACTGAATTCTATGCTTATGGCGGTGATTTCGGGGATGATATAGGCGATTCCAATTTTTGCATCAACGGACTCATATTTCCAAATCGCAAGCCGCATCCAGCACTGGAGGAAGTAAAGAAAGTACAGCAATTCGTAAAATTCGATGCAGTGGATTCGAATGCCGGAACTTTTAGAATCACAAACCATTATTTCCATCAAACCTTGGATTTCACCGAACTTCGATGGAAGTTGACCGCTTCGGGGGAAGGTATCAATTCTGGAAATATTGAAATCACAAATTTGAAGCCTGGTGAATCCCAAGAAATTAAAATCCCCATAAATAAAAATGTCTTCCAAAAAGATAAGGACTATCATTTAACGCTGGGTTTGGTATTGAAAGATGACCTAAACTGGGCCAATGCCGGTCATGAAGTTGCCTGGGAACAATTCACCTTGGCAAAGTGCGAAAAGAAACGTTCTTCGGGAGCTAAGGGTTATCCAATTAAAAAGGTAGTAAACGATAATGATATCCTGTTCAAAAACGATGCTTTCAGCCTTTCATTCAATCCCGAAAACGGACTTCTTGAAAATTATAAGAAATCGGGGGAAGTACTATTCACAGAAGGACCCAAACCCAATTTATGGCGGGCTCCAACGGATAATGACAGGGGTAATCCCAATATCCCTTTTTTGGTTTCCAACGGGACGCATTGGACGAATATGGGTTTAGACCAAATGCAGATCTATGTTCGCAAACACACCATTGAAGCAGTAGCCGACAATGAGGTACATATTAAGGTCAAAGGAAAATTAAAAAGCCCGAAAACAACATTCAACTTTGAAACCACCTATACCCTTTTTGGTAATGGATATATAAAGACAGACCATAGACTGATACCCTCTAAAGTTTTTGGAGACATGGCGAAAATGGCATTTATCGCAGGAATCATTGGTACCTTGATCATGCTTTCCCTATTGATCCTCATTCTTAAAAAAGTCAAACGAAAGTTCATTAAGGTTCTCTTGATGATCATTCCATTCTTGCTTCTTTTAGTATCGATAGCTGCCCTTGGTTTTGGGATAAGGGACTATTTTATTATGAAACCATTGGCAAAAGTGGGGATGCAGCTGCAGTTACCGCAAGAATACCAAACCATACAATGGTATGGCAGGGGGCCTTATGAAAACTATCCTGATCGCAAGACAGGTTCCAAAATTGGACTGTATTCATCAACTGTTGATGCACAATACGTGCCTTACATACGTCCGCAGGAAAACGGCAATAAAAGCGACGTGCAATGGGTTCGAATGAGCAATGATGCCGGAGTTGGGTTAATGGTTGAAGGGGATTCCCTGAATATTTCTGCACATAATTACAGCTTGGAAAATCTAACCAAAGCTGCCCATACCCCTGATATCAAAAAAGCCGAATTTGTTACCCTCAATGTTGACTATAAAACCTCAGCATTGGGTGGTTCTTCATTCATGTACAATTTTCTGGACGAATATTTATTAAAGGATAAGGAATATACTTACTCTTTTTGGATAAAACCAATGAATACAAAGCTAATGGATGACTAATCAAGAATAAAAATTGACCTTTTCAATACTTCTCCGGTATAAAAGTCTGATACTTCATAGGAGGTCGTACATAACTTTCGTACTGAGGCAATGGCGGTAGTTCTATAGGCTCATACTTCATTTTCTCATACGGAATCTGACTCAAGATATGGTCTATACAATTAAGTCGTGCTTTTTTCTTGTTATCTGCATTTACTACATACCAAGGCACTTGTTTTGTGTCAGTATGGGCGAACATCTCGTCTTTGGCCTTGGAATATTCCAACCATCGTGCACGCGATTCCAAATCCATAGGGCTGAATTTCCAGCGCTTCATTGGGTCTTTAATACGGCTTTTAAATCGTTTCTCCTGTTCCTCATCGCTTACCGAGAACCAGTATTTCAGAATAATAATACCAGATCGAACCAACATACGCTCAAATGAAGGACATGAACGTAAGAACTCTTCATACTCCTCTTCGGTACAAAATCCCATAACCTTTTCAACTCCAGCCCTATTGTACCAACTGCGATCAAAAATTACAATTTCACCGGCAGCCGGCAAATGGGCCTCATAGCGTTGAAAATACCATTGCGATTTTTCCCTTGTTGATGGTACACCCAAAGCTACAATCCTGCATACCCTAGGATTCATAGGTTCTGTAATTCTTTTGATCGTTCCCCCTTTACCCGAGGCATCGCGACCTTCAAAGATAATAACCACTTTTAAGCCTTGTGTTCGTACCCACTCTTGAAGATGAACCAATTCTTTCTGCAGACAGGCAAGCGCATCCTCATAATTATTTTCACTTGCTGCACACGATTTACTTTTTGAAGCTCTCATAAAACGAAAGTAACAAAAAAGGTTTTTATGGGATTGTACTTCCTGCCAAAAATTTAGCGATACGCTATTAATTTAGTCAGCTTCTAATTAACCAAATAAATTATAATCTTACTGTGACCTTTATTTTGAAATCTTATATCTGAATTCCAGCTCCATTGGATCTTGGGATACACTTATTGATTTATAAAACGTCGCCCAATTTGTAAAAGGTATGATCATGGGTTCATAAGGAGTCCCTAATTCATATTTTGGTGTTTGCAACTTATCCGCTCGTATATAAAACACCCTTTCACTCCCATAAAATATCGCATTGCTATTTTCATAGATATGAAAGCCGTCTTACATTTTTTTATAATTCAGTCTATTATGGGAACCCCCTTTTGAAGATCTAAACGAAAACCTTGGGTTTTCCAATTTCTTAGTTGTCCTTATTTCAATGGTCAAACTATGTGCTTGTTCTGCCATGCAAGGAGGTGCATATCTACCTATTTCCAAATATTCAATACCAAAAATCACCAATGGCGATAGAACGGGAATGAAAAAAATGATTTTGATCCAGAGGTGGGTAACCCTGTTCAGGAAAAAAGCGTTAATAATCGTGAGGATGACTGCGATTATAAAAAGTATTCCCAATCCAAAGGAAAACGTCAAGCCTTTTGCCATTTCATTCCCGGCGGCATCGTTCCCTATAAATTTTCTGTTTAAAAATGATTATGTACAGGTTTAATTGCACGAAATCTTTATCAATAGCACAATAGATTGATCTAATTTTTTGTTACATATTCCTTCTATACTGTCCGCCTACTTCAAACAATGCTGAAGTGATTTGCCCCAGGGAACAGATCTTGGTGACTTCCATCAATTGTTCAAAGAGATTTTCATTGTTGATTGCAGCTTTTTGCAAGGCTTTAAGTTGTGTAATAACTTCTGCTTTGTTCGCTTTATGAAGATTCTCTTTTGTTCGAATTTGAAATTGCTTTTCATCTTCTGTGGCTCGAATCACCTCCACTGGCATGATGGTAGGTGACCCTTTGGAACTTAAGAAGGTGTTCACACCAATGATGGGGTATTCGCCCGTATGTTTCAAGGTCTCATAGTGTAAACTTTCTTCTTGTATTTTGTTACGTTGGTACATGGTTTCCATGGCACCCGGTACGCCACCACGGTCAGTAATACGATCAAATTCCATTAGTACTGCTTCCTCCACCAAATGAGTCAACTCTTCAATTATAAACGATCCTTGGATGGGATTTTCATTCTTTGCCAAGCCTAGTTCTTTGTTAATGATCAATTGTATTGCCATGGCCCTGCGTACCGATTCC
>JAHHKH010000415.1 GCA_018679695.1 Maribacter sp. | reverse complement strand
GTATCATCCTCGATTTGATCGAAGCTGTGGAGGCAACAAAATCAGAAACGCTAATTACAAATTTAAATAAATTAAAAAGTGGTGGCTACACAGTAGATTCCTATAGTGAAACTTTATACGGGGGAGAATGGTGGCCGGGAAGAACCATTTTCAATAGTAATCCCACCGCACAATGCGTTCGCTGCCATGCTGTTGATGGTGCCGGTGGAAAGGTAGGTCCACCATTGGACAATATTGCCAATTTGCTGACCCGAGAACAAATTTTGGAATCTCTTATTGAACCCAGTGCAAGGTTAGCTCCTGGTTATGGTAACACGACTGTTATCCTAATAGATGGACAGGTAATATCGGGCATCCTGGAAGAAGAAACCAAGGATGAATTGATTCTCAGAACATCGGATGCAGAGCCAATGGAAATTGCAATCTCGCGAATTGAAAAACGTGAAAATGGGTTATCGGCCATGCCAGCAATGGGTAAACTTATTACTAAAAGAGAGCTCAGGGATTTAATAGAATACCTCTCTAGTCTAAAGAAAGATTAAACAACGATTTTATTACTTAATTGCTTATATAAAGCTACCATCAAATAGCTTTTATGCCTTAACTTTGTAAGGTTAAATTAGGTCGAAATATCTTTCAAAAACTTATAAAAAAATAGGTTCCCATTATGAAAAATAAAATAAAAAGACTTAATGCCCTTGGGCAGCGATTAGACCACATACTTGGGAGAGCTAAAGAGATGGAGTTGCAGTACGCCGAAGAACTTGATGCTGTACATCCCATCTACAGGAAAAGTGCCGCGAATCTCATTCATTACTTAGCAGTACGAAGTTTTGACATCGATGAATATGAGGAAGAACTATTGCAATTAGGTCTACCTGCCTTATCGGATGCAGAAGGACATGTAATGAAAGGTATACTTAACCATAAACATTTGATCAATAGTTTGTTGGACCGGAAAGAGCCTATTTCATTAAAGGGCGTTCTTGGTATAAAAAAGAGTGAAAAACTACTTAAAAAGAATACCAAACTACTTTTTGGGTATAAATCCAAAAAACGAGCTACGCGAATTATGGTCACTCTCCCCAGCACCGCTGCGGAAGATTTGGGTTTTATTCGGAAATTATTGGCCAATGGTATGAACTCTGCAAGAATCAATTGTGCCCACGACACACCTGAGGTTTGGTTGAAAATGATCCATAATGTAAAAACCGCTAGTACCAAACAACGTAAAAAATGCAAGATTACTATGGATCTCGCGGGACCCAAATTAAGAACGGGCCCAATGATCGAAGGGCCAAAGGTGGTTCATATCAAACCCCAAAGGGATGATTTGGGACGAGTATCGAATCCGTCGAAAATTTGGATAGCCGCACCTGATGTCCCTCCACCTCCCCATTCGGATTATCAAACGCATATTCCTGTTGACCCAAAGTTATTCTCAAAAATTAAAAAAGGGGATACCCTGAGATTCACTGATTCCAGAGGTAAAAATTGTAAAATCAAGATCAAGGGCAAAGATGGAAAAGCGAAAGTTGGCAAATGTTCAGATTCGGTTTATCTCGAGACCGGCACCGAAATGATCTTACATAAAGAAAAATCCAAGAAGGATCAAAAGTCATATCGTGTAGGTGAGCTTTTACCTAAAGAGCAGTTTATTATATTACATGCCGGTGATCAATTACGGCTCCATCAAGAATCTACTCCAGGAGAATCCGCTGTTTATAACGAAGATGGTTCATTGCATAAGATGGCCCATGTTTCCTGTACGTTACCACAAGTCTTTACAGATGCTAAAGTTGGGGAACCTATTTACTTTGATGATGGAAAAATTGAAGGTATCATCCAAGAAGTTACACCATCGGAAATGATCATTAATATTATCCATGCGAAGGATAAAGGCAGTAAATTAAAAGCTGACAAGGGCATAAATTTACCGAAAAGTACCTTGCATGTAAGTGGATTGACCGACAAGGACCGGGAAGATATTAAGTTCGTTGCCGAACATGCCGATGCGGTTAATTTTTCTTTTGTTAACTCAAAAGAAGATATATTGGATCTCTATGGGGAGCTGGACAAACTGGAGGCCAATATAGGCGTTATTCTCAAAATTGAAACCCAAAAAGGCTTCTCAAACTTACCCTCAATTTTATTGACTGCCATGCGTAAATACCCTATTGGGGTTATGACAGCTCGTGGGGACCTGGCCATTGAGACGGGATGGAAGAACTTCGCTTCTATTCAACAGGAAATAATGCGAATCTGTGCCGCTGCACATATCCCAAATATCTGGGCGACCCAGGTATTGGAGAATCTGGCTAAAAAAGGTACTCCCTCACGTGCTGAGATTACCGATGCTGCCTTGGCTCAACAGGCAGAATGTGTCATGTTGAATAAGGGATATTATATTCAGAAGGCCGTGAGAATGCTCGACAAGATCCTAAGAAGAATGGAGCGTTTTCAAGGAAAAAACCTTCGAAGATTACCCCGTTTGGAAAATGCCGACAAATTATTGGTTTCCCATGAAGTATATGATGTATAACAACCAATCAATCGAACAGCCTATAGTTCTGACATACCGGTTTTAGCTGCCTCAAATTCAACCAGTATGTCGGCTAGTATGCGCGCAGCAGGTTTAATCTCATGGATCAATGCCGAAACTTGTCCTATTTCCAATTCCCCTTCTTCCATATCACCTTCGAACATGCCGCGTTTGGCCCTCGCACGACCTAATAATTCCTTAAGTTGCTCAACTGATGCGCCATCCTGATAGGCTTTTTGTACATCGTGATAAAA
>JAHHKH010000405.1 GCA_018679695.1 Maribacter sp. | reverse complement strand
TTATTTGTCTTTAAATTATGAATTTATCCTCCTACAATGGGCTTGTAATTCGAATAATTATGCTTTATAACTGTTAATTTTTCCAGCCGTCTTATTTTTTAGTGCTATACTCTGAAGCCAGGGTGTTAATGTGAGGTCATATACCACGAGACTGTATTTGCTTCCTCAATTTGGACGCATTCTCAATGACATCCAATCTCGCTTTTCTGGGATCGGGGGTCGCAGTCGGTGTTCCATCGGGTTTTATATCAAGAATCCCGTTCTTCTTGAGAGTGTATACAGGCCATTTGGGTAGCTCCTTCCCATTAGGGTTACCAGTCTTGGCGAAGTTTGCCCAATAGGTATTCATCATTTTTGCTACCCCCTTATCTTCAGGAGTTGTTTCAGGGTTACCCCAGCGGGCATTAAGGTTGTTAAAAACATAACCTACTTCGGAGCCATGTCCGGCACCATAGGGCATCCTTTCTTTCAAAGGATCCGGCACAAAACCGAAATGGTATATATAGGCCGGTTTGCCTTCTTCAACGAAAGCCCTGGCAGCAAAACGTCCAGGTTCGGCCCATACCCAGTCTGTATTAAATTTGGTAATTACCTCGGCGAATTCTTTTGTGCCATTGGGATCAAAGGCCGCTTTTGCCTCATCTTCAAAGTTACCGAACAGCGAGAACAGTTCTTCCTTTGAATTACTTGTATTTACAAAGCTTCCTCCAATTTCTGCGCTGTTCGACCCTATCATAAGTGGTACATTCACCTGTCTACCTGCCTTGTAGGCACTTTCAGCTGTTTCCACTACTAGTTTACTATCTAAAATGGGTCCTGAATAGATACGAGGACCACCCTCGCCATCATTTTCCTGGCCTCCGTCCACAATCTCTTCCACGCTCAGGGCACGAAGCTTGGCAAGGGCTTCGGCATCCGTACCATCTATTCCATGTTTTTTGGCAAAGTTGACACCAATGGTTTCAGCCGAAACTTTGTAAAAAGGGTCAGCATTTTCTTCACTGATGTGCCGTCCCGTAAGAACCCCGTCCCTTCCGCCCCCAGACTGACTGATGGCTTTATGGAAAAGACCTTTCGCATCGGGTATCGTCATGAGTGAATGCACCGATACGCCACCAGCAGAAAAACCAAAAATCGTTACATTATCCGGATCGCCCCCAAAGGCAGCAACGTTCTTTTGAACCCACTGAAGTGCCGCAATCTGGTCCATAAAGGCATAACTGCCTTTTGGTTCCCCAGGATGTTCAGCACTCAAAGCAGGGAATGCAAAATGGCCTAGCCGCCCCAAACGGTAGTTGATCGTAATCAGGATAACCCCTTTTTTGGCAAATTCATTTCCTGCATTGCCGGGACCGGAACCGCTACCGCCTACAAAGCCTCCACCATGGATCCATACCATTACCGGAATTTGGGATTCAGCAGTAGCATTTGCCGGTCGCCATATATTTAAGAAAAGACAATCTTCGGATGAGCCTTCACTAATTGTTCCTGGAGTTCCACCCCAACCGGATTGTGCACAATTGGAACCGTATTCAGTGGCATTAAGTTCCCCCTCCCATGGTTTTACTGGTTGTGGAGGACGCCAACGGTATTCTCCCACAGGTGCTGCCGCATAACGAATTCCTTTAAAACTATCAACCGCTCCTTCATTAACACCACTTACGATGCCCAATTTGGTGTGAACTTTGGGAGCATTGGCGGCACTTTGCTGGGCGGTCACTGGCATACTGAAGATAATCGCTAATCCTACTATTAATTTTTTCATTTTCTGCTTTTTATAAATTTGATTATTTCCAAATCCGACACCAGCCAAAGTCAAAATTACTTTTGATCAATCTCTGGTCATTAGTTTGCTAAAGGTCAAATCGGCCAATTTCCACTGATGATTTTCCCTGACATAAACCTCGGTGACCATAAAAGGGTTGGTCACTTCGTTGGGACCAACAGCGGCCAACAAGGTAATTCGGTTCCAAAGTATGACGTTGTTCTCGTTCAGCACTTCGACCATGACTTCATGGATATCGGCCTTCTTGTAATGGATACCCCCGCTTCGTATGATATCAACCTCTCGGTCTTTGCCCCAAGTACCGCCCATGTGTACGAATTTTGCCTTATCATGGAAAAGTACTGCAAGACTATCGGCATTCTTATCGGCCATCCATTGCCATTTCTGCTTGGAGAGTTCAGTGATTT
>JAHHKH010000385.1 GCA_018679695.1 Maribacter sp. | reverse complement strand
CAATCAGCTACCGATTGGCGTGAAATGTACCAAGTCTTTAACTGCGGTCATCGATTGGAAATCTATGTAAATGAGTCCGTGGCACAGGATTTGATAAGTATAGCCAAGAGTTTTGGCGTAGATGCCCAAATTGTAGGGCAGGTAGCGGATAATCCTAATAAAAAACTCACGATAAAGAGTGAGTTTGGCACCTTTGTCTATTAAGGCATACGAATAGCCCAATTAGAACGTTGTTTATAGTAAATAAGTTACTATGGAAAGAAAAGAATTTCTCAGAAGTTTAGGGGCCGGTGCGGCATTTGCTTTGACTTTTCCTTGTTTACAGGGATGTTCAAAGGATGATGGTGAAATGATTCCCATTCCCACAGGAGTGGATTTTACAATCGATTTGAATTCCGCTGAAGGGCAAGGACTACAAAATAATGGTGATTTTATTTTGAAAAACTTTGTAGTAGTGGTAAAGAACCTGCAAGGCAACTTTATTGCTGCCAGCCAGATCTGTAGTCATCAACAAACGGAAGAAGTCCGTTTTATAGATGATGACGGCGGTATTTTCAGTTGTTCTACCCATGGATCCCGTTTTAATCAGTCAGGCCAACCCTTGAATGGCATAACCAATAATCCGCTTAAAATATTCCAAACTGAGCTTAACGGGGATATACTCCGGGTTTTTGAATAGTTTTAAGTGCCTCAAAACTTATAATGAAAAAATTAACTTTCATAATGGCCTTGTTATGCACGGTTTCGGCATTAGCCCAGAATTGGAAATCTTCTTTTGAGGAGGCATTGTTGATTTCCAAGGATGAGGATAAACCTATTGTCCTAGTGTTTGCCGGTTCAGATTGGTGTGCCCCATGCATTAAATTGGAAAGAAGTATTTGGCAATCCGAAGAATTCAAAAAGTATTCAAATGAACACTATATTCTTTATAAAGCTGATTTTCCCAGAAAGAAGGCCAATCAACTTACATTTGATGTAAAGGAGCAAAACAGGAAATTAGCGGAAGCGTATAATCCCAATGGCCATTTTCCGTTGGTTGTGGTTTTAAATTCGAATGAGGAGGTATTGGGCAATACCGGCTATAAAAAACTATCCCCTGATCAATACATTTCACTTCTAAATTCTTTTGTAAAGTGAAAAACCTTGTTCCCCTGTTTATTGTCTTTTTTATTATGGTGGGTTTTGGACAGGAACGAAAGTACGTGACGGTTAAAAAGACCCAGAAATTAATGGGTAGCCGTTTTGAGGTTACTGTTGTTGCTGATAACGAAGAAATTGGGTACATAAACATTGATCAAGCGATTGCCGAAATCATACGAATTGAAAAACTCATTTCTTCCTGGGACCCAGATTCCGAAACATCGCATATTAATAGAAATGCTGGCATCAAACCAGTTCAAGTAAGTTTAGAGCTTTTTAAACTGATAGAAAGGGCCAAACTTTTTTCTAGTATTACCGATGGTGCCTTCGATATTTCATATTCCTCTATGGATAGGATTTGGAAATTTGATGGCAGCATGGATCGTATGCCCACACCAGAAGCGATTAAAAAATCCGTTTCTAAAGTGGGATATGGGAAAATTATTCTAAATGAAGCCGATCGCACAGTTTTTCTAAAGGAAAAAGGAATGAAGATTTCCTTTGGAGCGATAGGCAAGGGTTATGCCGCCGAAAAAGCCAAGGAGTTATTGGTTTCAAAGCAAGTAGTCGCTGGCATTATCAATGCCTCGGGTGATTTAACCACATGGGGAACCAAGGCAAGTGGGGAAAAATGGTTGATAGGTATCGCCAACCCTCTTAGTAAGGATAAAATATTCTCATGGCTTCCGGTGGTTGAATCTTCCGTTGCCACTTCAGGTAATTATGAAAAATACGTGATTATCAATGGTAAAAGGTATTCCCATATCATTGATCCAAGAACAGGTTATCCATCACAAGGTATAAACAGTGTTTCCATTTTTGCAAAAGGTGCGGAGTTCTGTGATGCTTTGGCAACAGCGGTCTATATTATGGGAAAGGATGCAGGCTTGGGGTTGATTAATCAACTCCCCGAGGCTGAAGTAATCATAGTAGATAGCAATAATAAAATCCATAAGAGTAGTGGAATTCTGTTTGATAATAATCCGTAACTTTATTTTATGAAAAAGGTAGTCTTACTTTTAACCTTTGGAGTTTTATCAACTTCTTGTGTTGTGGTCAAAGAATACGATAAGATATATCTTAATGATGAGGAAATGGTATTGAGCGCGAGAGGTTCTGAACGTTTTGAGACTAACTTTCAAATATATCGGGAAGCTGCTGCAGGTGCCAATGGTGGCAAATCTGGCGGAGGTTGTGGATGTAATTAATTACTAATTCAATTTGTATTTCCTTTGAATAAACTCCTGTTCTTCTTTGTTTTCTTTATTTGTTTAATTGGTTTCTCACAGAATGATAACACCAATAGTTATCAAACAAGGGTGTTGGAAACAGCTGAAATAGAATTATTGTTCAGTTATTACGATCAGGACGGACGAAATGCAGCCGTAACAGGAGGGGAAGGTACCGAGGAACTTACCGATGCCACATCGAGCATTGTGGTTAAGATACCTTTGAACCCTAATGACATTCTAACAGTTGATGCAGGTATTTCTGCCTATTCATCGGCCTCTACAAGCAATGTTGATCCTTTTGATAAGAACGGTACAAGGGCAAGTCCGTTCAGTGCATCATCGGGTGCATCACAGAGTGATGCCTTGGTCCATTTTAATCCCTCATATGAACATAGTTCCGGGGATCGGAATTCGGTATATTCGGCCCAAGCCTATGTATCTTCGGAATATGATTATTTTTCGATTGGTTTTGGTGGAGGTTATACACGCTTGTTCAATGAAAAGAATACGAGTGTATCTGCAAGTTTCCAGATTTTTTTGGATAAATGGATTCCCCAATACCCTGTTGAACTTAGGAATGGTTTCAACGATTCCGGAATTATAGGTAACGGAGTGTATGATCCGCTTTTCACCCCATTCAATGATGAGACAAGAAATTCGTATTCGCTATCCCTGGGTTTTTCCCAAATTCTTGGCAAAAGGATACAAGGATCTATTTTCATGGATGTTGTCTCACAACAAGGATTATTAAGTACCCCTCACCAAAGGGTATATTTTAGTGACGCCAATGATTTTTTCATAGAGGATTTTCAATTGGCGGATAATGTAGAACAATTACCTGAAAGTCGCTTTAAGCTTCCTATTGGAGCCCGTTTGAATTACTATTTGAACGATTTGATTATACTGCGGAGCTATTACCGATTCTATTCCGATGATTGGGGCATCACTGCCCATACAGCTAGTTTGGAAGCTCCCTTAAAGCTTAATGAAAAATTTACGTTCTATCCTAATTATAGATATTACAACCAGACTGCGGCAGATTATTTTTATCGTAAGGAAACAGCGGTTTCCAGTCTTGATTTTTATACCTCCGATTTTGACCTATCGGCCTACACCGCACATCAATATGGAATGGGCATTCGTTATAAGGACATTTTTACATCGGCAAAGGTATTTACCTTTGGTTTAAAGACAATCGATTTTCGTTTTGGTAAATATGATCGTAGCGATGGCCTGGATTCCCTTATTTTTAGCCTTGGGACTACTTTCGTGGGGGATTAGGTCAAAGACATCCTTCCTGGATTATCTGCATTTTTTTCAGGATTATTGTTCATCAGCTATAGGACTTAATGGAATATGACAGTACGATAGATGTACAAATTTATCGTAAATTCGCATTCCAACAGAGGAATAATCATGATTGATAAATTAAATATTGTAAAACAACGTTTTGATGAGGTTTCCGACCTGATTATTCAGCCCGATGTCATTTCAGACCAAAAAAGGTATGTACAACTGACCAAGGAGTATAAGGAGCTTAAAGACTTAATGTCTAAACGTGATGCTTATGTTGAACTTACCAATAATATTCGAGAAGCTGAAGAGATAATCGCTGATGGAAGCGACACCGAAATGTTGGAAATGGCCAAAATGCAGTTAGAGGAGGCGAAAGCAGGTTTACCCCAGTTAGAGGAGGAAATTAAGCTAATGTTGATTCCAAAGGACCCGGAAGATGCGAAAGATGTTGTAGTTGAGATCAGGGCAGGTACAGGGGGCGATGAAGCCAGTATTTTTGCTGGTGATTTATTTAGAATGTACTCAAAATATTGTGAAAATAGAGGTTGGAAAACCAATGTTATCGATTTAAGTGAAGGTACCAGTGGTGGCTATAAGGAAATACAGTTCGAGGTGACTGGTGAGGACGTGTACGGTACCCTCAAATTTGAGGCAGGGGTTCACCGTGTACAGCGTGTGCCCCAGACAGAAACCCAGGGCCGGGTACATACGAGTGCCGCTACAGTCATGGTATTGCCCGAAGCTGAGGATTTTGATGTTCAAATAGACCCAAAGGATGTACGAATAGATTTTTTCTGTTCTTCGGGTCCGGGAGGTCAATCTGTTAATACGACCTATTCGGCAGTACGTCTTACGCACATCCCTACAGGATTGGTCGCCCAATGCCAAGATCAAAAATCACAGCACAAGAACAAGGAAAAGGCCTTCAAGGTATTGCGATCACGATTGTATGATCTTGAATTGGCCAAAAAGCAAGAGGAAGATGCGGCTAAAAGAAATTCGCAGGTAAGTAGTGGTGATCGATCGGCTAAAATTAGAACCTACAATTATCCTCAGGGTAGGGTTACGGACCACAGAATTGGTCTGACCCTTTATGACTTACAAAATATAATTGATGGTGATATACAGAAGATAGTCGATGAGTTGAGTTTGGTTGAAAATACAGAAAAGCTAAAGGAAGCTTCAGAGATATTTTAGAATATTTTATTTTTTCCGTTCGAGCGCAGTCGAAAACTAAACGGAACACAATTAATTAAAGACCTCTCGACTGCGCTCGAGGAGAACATAGTTTTATGACCACCCAACAACTTGTTGAACAAATCCATAAAAAACAATCTTTTCTCTGTATTGGCTTAGATACCGATTTAACTAAGATTCCAGATTATTTATTGGCTGAGGAAGACCCAATTTTTGCCTTTAACAAAGCGATTATCGACGCTACGCATCATTTATGTGTAGCTTATAAACCCAATACAGCTTTTTACGAAGCTTATGGACTAAAGGGCTGGCAAGCACTTGAGAAGACCATTAACTACCTTAATGATCATTATCCAGAGCTATTTACTATTGCCGATGCAAAACGCGGTGATATCGGTAATACTTCTACGCAATATGCCAAAGCATTTTTTGAGGAACTGGAATTTGATTCCATTACGATTGCCCCTTACATGGGAAAGGATTCGGTTGAACCCTTTTTAGCATTTGAAAAGAAGCATACAATATTATTGGCATTGACCTCAAATGAGGGAGCCTACGATTTTCAGACCAGCAGCGTTGATGGTATTGAGTTATACAAGAAGGTCTTAAAGACATCACTAACCTATAAAAATGCCCAGAACTTAATGTATGTTGTTGGTGCTACCAAGGCTAATCATCTTGCTGATATCCGCCAAATCGTTCCAGATAGCTTTTTGCTGATACCTGGTGTTGGTGCCCAAGGGGGAAGTTTAAAAGAAGTATGCCAGTACGGCATGAATGATAAGATAGGCTTATTGATAAATTCCTCAAGGGGGATTATTTACGCATCTAAAAGCAAGAATTTTGCACAGGAAGCAGCTAAAAAAGCAGAGGTACTACAGCAGCAAATGATTGAAGAGCTTAAGACCTTAAGCTAATAAACTACACCAATTCTTCAAGTATTTTTTGGATTTTTTGAGCTTTTTTCTCAAAATATTCACCCAAATTGGTATTGCGATATTTTATATTGGAAGCTTTTTCCATAAAGCATTGGTATTGGTATTCCAATAGCGCTATGGCCTGTCTTCCTGTCGTCATAGGAGTAACTGAACCTACTTTACAATATTGCTTTTCCATAATAAATAATTGTTCTAACAAATATACGGGCTAATTGTCTTTTTAGATGTTTGATTCTGAGATCTTCACCTAATTTTTGGGTAATTTGTCTATTTATTAACAATTTCCTAATAATGTTGACAAAAAAGTAGTGAAAATGCTGTTAAAAAAATCATTATCACGAACGGTCTATCAAAAGATTTAATACATTGCAAGATTCCTAAATTAGGACGTTTTAGAGAACACTTTTGTTAAATTATAATACATATCTACACCAAGAAAGCAAGACTTGGGTCACTTTTGTGCATGGCGCGGGAGGCAGTTCCTCTATTTGGTACAAACAACTCAGGGAGTTCAAGAAGCATTTCAATGTCTTATTGTTGGATTTAAGGGGTCATGGTGATTCAAAACCTTCACTCAAGGATGCATTCAATGATAAATATACTTTTGATTCAATTACTGATGACATAGTTGAGGTAGTTGATTATTTGGAAATTGAAAAATCGCATTTCATTGGTATTTCCTTGGGGACCATTTTGATTCGGAATCTTGCCGAGAAATATCCCCACCGTGTTGAGAGTATGATTATGGGTGGTGCTATCATGAAGTTGGATCTAAGGTCTCAAATATTGATGCGATTGGGAATTATATTTAAGTCCATTATCCCATATTTATGGTTATATAAGTTTTTTGCATTTATCATAATGCCCAATAGGAACCATAAAGAATCCAGATTATTATTTGTCAGGGAGGCCAAAAAACTATATCAAAAAGAGTTTTCAAGGTGGTTTAAGCTGACTTCCGAAATAAATCCCTTATTGCAGTTATTCAGGGCAGCTGATGTTGGAATACCCACTTTATATGTTATGGGAGGTGAAGACTATCTATTTCTTCCAGCGGTCAAAAAAATAGTACAGAAACATACGGCATGCAGTCTCATGACCATTGAATACTGTGGGCATGTGGTAAATGTGGAACAACCGCAATTATTCAACCATGTGGTAATTGGTTATGTGGCCGATATTAGTTCATAGAAAGCAAATCCTATTCTTTTCAGAAAAATTGAAAATACGCAAGGCATATTTAATATTCTTTTCCCTTTTGCTCTCTGGCTTAATGGGCCTGGCACAAGATGATTCATGTGCATGCTGTACCGAAAACCATACAGCTTTTGACTTTTGGATAGGAACCTGGGAAGTAACTAATCCTGATGGATCTCCGGCTGGGAAAAATACCATAACTAAAGCGGAAGACGGTTGTGTGCTCAAGGAAAGTTGGACTAGTGCCAATGCAGGTTATACCGGAACCAGTATCAATTTTTACAACAAAATTAAAGGGCAATGGGAGCAATTATGGATTGATAATACCGGTGCACATTTAAAACTAAAAGGGAATCGACAGGAAAATCGCATGATCCTTTCATCTGGGGAATTTAAAAATAAGGATGGCATTTTGACAAGAAATAGAATTACCTGGACCCATAACGATGATGGCACCGTACGTCAATTATGGGAGGTACTTCATGGGGATAAAATACTCAATATAGCTTTTGATGGGTTATACCGGAAAGTAGAATGAATGCAATAGGTCCATGTAAAGCGCAGCCCTGATTATTTTGATAGCTAATTCAAATAATTACCCTAAAAACTGAGATACAATTATATTTTTAAGAGTAGGCCTCAGGGCTGCTTTACATTTTATTGGTTTGTTCTTTAATCAAATTACGTCACTTTAACTAAGTAATGGGGAAATGCTGATAAACGTTTCCGTTTCCGATATAAGTTTACGTTGGTTTTACTTCCTTAGTTATTACAACTCAAAGCTATGGGTATATCTTTTAGCCCATAGCTTTGATTTGCAAATTCATTCACGCGCTCCAATTATTTTTAATTGACACAGGGCCCCGGATTGGGTCCATAATCACCATACGGAC
>JAHHKH010000378.1 GCA_018679695.1 Maribacter sp. | reverse complement strand
TTGAGAACATCAGCTATTTCATAGATATCTTTTTGAAAAATGAGTCCTAACTTGTCCGTCGTCTGGGGATATGTTGTGTTTTTTAAGGTGTTCCTTACACTTTGTTTTACCTGCTCCTCCTTTCGTTCCAGACGATGGGCATGATAATCCTTTAGGGCTTCACGATATTGATAAATCGTCACTCCTGATATTAGGACCGATGCAATGAGCACCAACAATATCATGGTTGCAAATATTCTTGAACGAAGTGATAACTTTTTGAGCAAGTACTTGGAATTTGATGTTAAAGATAGCAAATATCGAGCCAAGGAATTTCCCTAAGCATTCGGATTCTTATCCTGTATACGTCTATAAAGTCGAATGCCCAGCATTAGTAAAATACCAAGCATAATAATACCTACGACACCAAAAATCCAATTGAAGGCACTTTTAAGAATTACCAAAAATACCACTGCAAATAAAATTAAAGTGGCCCCTTCATTCCAAATGCGCATAAACCTTGAGGTATAATTTACCGCATCGCGCTGTAGCTGTTTATATATCTGATGGCATTTTAGGTGATATATAATCAGAAGAACCACAAAAGCCAGTTTAACATGCATCCAGGGTTCCTGCAGCCAGATAGGCTGTACTACCAATAACCAAATCCCAAATATAATGCACAAAATGGCAGATGGCCATGTGATAATATTCCATAAACGTTTGGTCATCAATTTAAGCTGACCGGTTAATATCTCCTTTTCGGGAGTTGGTTTTTTAGATGCCTCAATATGATAAATGAATAAACGCGGAATATAAAATAGGCCAGCAAACCAAGTGACCATAAAAATAAGGTGCAAGGCTTTTATGTAGTTATAATATTCAAACATCTATAAGGGTGAACCATTTATGATTTAAAGTTGGATATCCAAAAAAATTATTAGTGCCATTCTTTTGAAGTTCAAAAATAAGAAGATTGTACGAGGTCTTCTAAAGGGTATTGACGAATTTATGATACTTTTACCCATTATATATCAAAAACGTTACTATGTCTAACGTCAATAAAAAAATCATTGGGAAATATGAGGAATTAGGCGAAAATCCTGAAACTTACCTCAAAGGATTGTTACACGCCAAACCTATAAACTATTGGGACTATATTGAAGTAGACACCTTGCTCTCCCTTCAAAAACCGCGTACTCATTTTAAGGATGAATCCATATTCATTATGTATCATCAGGTTACCGAGCTCACTTTGAAGATGATGATTCATGAGGCCGAGCAAATTGTTGTAGCAGATAATGTTTCCGAAGATTTTTTGATAAACAAGATCAGTCGTTTGAACCGATATACAAAAATGCTTATTACTTCCTTTGACATCATGAGAGATGGGATGGATTATGAGGATTATAATACATTCAGGAATACATTAACCCCTGCTAGCGGATTTCAAAGTGCCCAATTCAGATACCTTGAGCTCTATTGTACCCCATTGATAAATCTAATCAATGAGGAAGGAAAAAAGCGACTTCCGAAAAATCCGTCAACCGAGGATTATTTTGAACATATCTATTGGAAAGATGCCGGATTAAACCGGAATACAGGGAAAAAAAGCTTAACACTAATTGAATTTGAAAAAAAATATCTTAATAAATTCATAGATGTGGCCAAAAAGGTTGAAGGCCAAACCATTGAGGATAAGGTCTTGACAATAGCACCACTATCCAATGACTTTAAGGAAACCTTAAAAACCTTTGATAAACTCTATAATGTGGACTGGCCCTTAGTGCACCTAAAAACTGCAGAACACTATCTAAACAGCAAAGGGGAAGGAAAAGCCGCTACTGGTGGATCGGCTTGGGCGAAATACCTGCACCCCAAATACCAACAACGAAAATTTTTCCCGTCGCTATGGTCAAAGGAAGAGAAAGAAAATTGGGGCCTGTAAACTTGGTCGTTTAAAGCCTAATTGCCCCTATGCCTGCTTCCCACAAATTTTTGTTATAAGCGGGAATTGCCGTGTTTATAAGTCTTTCAGCTTCTTTATTTAGAACATCCCATTGTACATCCAATTCTGCCTTGCGGTCTTTTGAAGATTTATTTACCCTGGGTATGCTACTATTGGTAGCATCGATCAAAAACAAATATTCTGCAGTGAACTTGTTGGGAAAGTTTTCCACATCGTCATAGGCTTTGGACTTTCGCTGTACCATATCCTTGTCCCATGCATCCATTTGTTCAAGAAGCTTCTCCCCCTCTGCTTTCAAAGCATCATCCTTTAAATCGGCAATAACTGATTTTAATTGCTTTTGAGCCTTGAACAAAGCATTTACCTTGTTGTGCATCTGGATCAATTTCTGCTCCAATTCGGTCATAAAGGCATCATATTCCTCATATTGACCAGGTTTTGTTTCATAGGTAGGGATTTCGATTATAGTTCCAACAGTGGTTGCAACCTCGTTACCTATTTTCAGTTTAATGGCATATCTTCCTGGTGGTGCTGCATGGCCCCTAAAGCGAGCTTCGATATAAACATCGGGAATTCCTGGCAATAGCGGGTTTTTCATATCCCAAACAAAGCGATTCAATCCTTCTTTTTTACTTAACAATGGTGCCTGTGGCGGTCCTCCCCCATTGAATTTCATGGCATCCTTATCCCTCTGGGAGTTGAACGAACGAACAACCTTTCCTTTGGCATTGGCAATCTCCATTGAAATATGTGTAGAATCAGGAATTTTTGGCAATTCGTAATAAATCACCATTCCGTTGGCAGGGTTGACACCATTAAATGGATGGGTTCCTTTAAATTTTTCGGAATTACTATTCAGCGGACTGCCCCATGACCCGTTTAAAGCCTCGGCCGGTTTAAAAATTTTTAGTCCGCTTTGGGAAGGTTGGTATTGTGCCAATGCGCTTAGGTCATCCAATATCCAGAATGATCGACCGGAAGTAGCAACGACCAGATTTCCTTTATGTACCTTAAGATCTGTAATCGGTGTTTTGGGAAGGTTCAATTGAAACGGTTCCCAAGCCTGTCCGCCGTTCCAAGAAATATAGATTCCTTTTTCAGAACCGGCATACAGTAAGTTTTTACGGTTTTCATCTTCCCGTACAACTCTTGTAAACGCTCCATAAGGAATCCCAGAACTTATATTGGTCCAGCTCTTTCCATAGTCCCTTGTTTTATAGATAGCCGGTGTATAATCATTGAATTTATACCGGGTGGTGGCAATATAGGCGGTGGCTGGGTCATGGGATGATATTTCAATGGCATTTACCAAACACTCTTGCAGCCCTTTTGGGGTCACATTTTGCCATGTTTCTCCATTGTCTTTCGTTATATGCACCAAGCCATCATCACTCCCGGTCCATAATACGCCTTTCTCATGCGGTGATTCAATCATATAGGCAATGGTCCCATAGTTTTCGGCGCCCACAGCTTCAACGGTATAGGGACCTCCTCCTTTACCTTGTTTATCATCCATATTACGCGTAAGATCCGGTGATACTTCTTCCCAGGTTAGGCCCATGTCACGAGTTCGCAAAACCAGCTGCGCACAATGGTAAAATGTATTTGGCTCGTGTTGCGATTTAATGATCGGTGCATTCC
>JAHHKH010000370.1 GCA_018679695.1 Maribacter sp. | reverse complement strand
ATTTATGCATGCCAGCGGATTAATTCAAGGGACAGTTCCAGGTCTCGTCCATGCCAGACAATGGCTGGTGGCAGATTTCAACAATGATGGCCAAGATGATCTTCTTATACCGGATCACGGCGAGGATGTCTTTAATTTTCCTGGCTATCCCAACACTATGCTTTTGAATTCAGGTGGTGGTCTTTCCAATAATTCCTCCAATGTAGGTTCATTAAACACCTTTACGCACGGAGCGGCTATTGGTGACATTGATAATGACGGTACCTTGGATATCTTTATGAACAACCATCAAGGACTGGAGGGCATTGGTGGTGCAACGGCAGATGATTTTATTTATTTGAACAATAGCGCTGGCCTGTTCACTGGCACTAAATAAAAGCACCAATAAGCGATGGCCTTTAATCGTATTTATAATCGGGTATTATATGCCTAAAACACTTATAACTTCTTCAAAACAGCAGTATTTGCCAAGAATTATTTAAATTACCTATAAAATGGGCGTATAGCTAAAAGTAGCTTGAGCTGTGCATTGGCAACACATTATGTAATACTATTGATATGAAGAAAAGTGTATTCTTTACTCTTGCCTGTATTTCGTTATTCTTTCCAAATTTTGGGCAAGCCCAGATCAACGAAGACGAAATGGGGGCGTGGTATATGTATTTTTTCGATACCACATTCAAGGAAAGTCAATGGGGATTCCAGGGAGACGTGCAATACCGCAACTGGGACATTGCCGGAGACCTTGAGCAATTATTGTTGCGTGGCGGACTGACCTTCAACCCTAAAACTACCGATATCAAATTCACTTTGGGCTACGGCAATGTGACCACAGGGCAATACGGATCTTCCACTACCACAACCACCGAGAGTCGGATCTATCAGGAAGCTTTGTTCCCTGTTCAATTTGGAAACCGCTTCTACACCAACCATAGGTTCCGCTATGAGCAAAGGTTTGTAGCGGATCAAGACTTAAGAACCCGATACAGGTATAACCTGTTCCTGAATATCGCTTTGAACAAAGCCGCCATGGAAAAGAATACGCTCTACCTGGCCTTCTATAATGAACTCTTTATCAACGGACAACGGGATATCGGAAATGGCAATAGTGTAACCATTTTCGATAGAAACAGATTTTATGTAGCCATGGGTTATCTAATAAAAAAAGGACTTAAAGTGCAGCTCGGTATGATGAGGCAAACAACGAATTCGTGGAACAAGAACCAATTGCAGCTAAGCTTGCATCAAAAAATCTAAGCCGTCCTAAAACGCGGTTTTGCCATGTATCAATTGCAAGGCTATTGCAAATTGCGGTATTTAATGGGGCAGCTTAAGTCACCTAACCGGTAACAATAAAATCATGGGATATGAACAGCTTAAATAATTCCTCTTCAGCAGTCCTTGTGGCTGGTGCCTCAGGGTTCTAAGCAGTAAGATCAAATGTATCTCACGAATGTTTTTTTTAGATACCACTGACCAAAGTGGCCAAATTTTGGAAGGTAATATAAATAGGTATAGGTCAAGTAAAGGATAGAACGAACCCAAAATACGATACTACAATGAAAAACTTAGCTTTAATTTTAACCTTTTTTCTATGCTTTGGTTGCAATACAAAGCATCGCAGCACAGCTACGAGCCAAGTAGAAGAAGGCAGTCATCAGCATCAGCATCCGGATCACCAAGAGAAGCAATCAACCCATGGTTCAGCAAATGAATTTATGCACCGATCCTCTGTTGAAGGTCTAATCGAACGCTTCGAATCCCCAGAAAGGGATGCCTATCAACAACCACAAAAAGTTTTGGACTATTTAGGCGATATACAAGGACTCACCATCATGGATATTGGAGCTGGTTCTGGGTATTTCTCAGTGAAATTAGCAGAAAATGGGGCTAATGTCATTGCTGCCGATGTGGATGACACCTTTCAAGAGTTTTTACAAAACCGAATCAAGGAAAACAATTTAAACACCATTGAAACCCGTAAAATACCCTATGATTCCCCTAACCTGAAAGAAGAGGAAGTAGATATGGTATTAATCATTAATACGTATCACCATATTGAAAACCGAGCTGCGTATTTCGCCAAGGTAAAAAAAGGCACAAAATCGAATGGTGAGCTGGTGATCATCGATTTCTTTAAATCTGAAATCCCTGTTGGTCCTCCTTTGAACCATAGGTTACCCATCGATGTTGTGGTTAATGAATTAAAAGAAGCAGGCTATACCGCTTTTGAGGTAAAC
>JAHHKH010000355.1 GCA_018679695.1 Maribacter sp. | reverse complement strand
GGAATGCTCTATGCTGGTGTGGATAACGGAATTTATATCAGTACTAATGATGGGACGAACTGGATGCGATTACGCAACAATCTTCCCCCTGCACCTGTTTATTGGTTGGAAATCCAGGAACGCTTTGATGATTTGGTAGTGGGTACTTATGGCAGAGGCTTCTATATTTTGGACAATATTTCGCCCTTACGGGAATTTGATTTGGATGCCAATGGCAATGACGCCCATCTTTTTAGCTTGCGCCAGGCCTATCGCTTTCATAACAAGCAGAGCATTAAGACCGATGGGCCAAGTAATAATTCAGGAAGAAATCCGGCCTATGGAGCGGATATCAATTATTACCTGAAAGACAGTACAGACCAAAAGGTTGAAATCCAGATTTTGGATGCCAACGATGAAATTATACGCACCTTAAAAGGCAAAAATGGCAAGGGCATTCACAGGACCATGTGGGATTTACGCTATGAACCCACCTATAAACCAAAATTAAGGTCCACGCCGCCCGGTAGACCATGGGTAGAGCTCAATGGCGAGGGTTGGAGACCTTTGGTAACTTGGGATTTGGATCTATGGCGAGGACAATTCGGCCCTCGAGCTGTTCCTGACTTATACAAGGTGAAGCTTATTATCGGTGAAAAAGAATATGTCAGGGAATTGGAAGTGTTGAAAGACCCCGTTTCGGAAGGTTCATTGGAAAGTATTAAGGAGCAGGTAGCTTTTTCACTGGAATTGCGTGATGCCATGAACCTTGCAGTGACTATGATCAACGATATAGAGACTATTAGGGAAGAATTAAATGAGATAATCCCAAGTCTAAAACGCAGTAGTGATATCGAAAAGGCCACCGAATTAAGAAATATGGCACAAAACATCGCCGGTTCTTTATACGATATTCATCTTACCGGAGCCCGTGAAGATGCCTTTAGATCTCCCATGAAATTATATGGACGATTAAGTGCGCTGGCAAGTGATATTGGCGGTCACGGCATTGATTTCAAACCAACAGACCAACAACGTGAAGTCTATACCCTTTTTAACCAACGCCTAAAGAACGTCGATACAAAGTTCAAAAACTTTATGAAGGTAGAGGTGAAGCAATTGAATGCACAATTGAAAAAAAGTAAACTTCAAATACAAGTCAATAAAAAAATAAAATCATAAACCCGGGTGGCGCTTTCGTAACAGTTAAAAAAACTAATCTACCAAACCATAATCCCGAAGGTCTTTCGCTTTCATGGTAATTATATTAACATCCAAGGGTATTGGGGTCAAGGGTTCATTTATCGAATCCCTGGGGCTGTTTACGATGGCGTCAACAACTTCCATGCCTTCCAAAACCTTCCCAAAAACAGTATAGTCACCATCCAAACGATGTTCCCCTTGCCTATTATGTATGATATAAAATTGGCATCGGGCAGAAAGCTTACCGGGATTATTGTCCCTTCCCGCTCCAAAAGCACCATATTCATGTAAAAGAGTATCGTTAAACTCAGGTTTTAACAAATAATCAGGGTCATTGAAGCCTTCAGGGGTATCAGGGCAGCCTCCCTGCGCAACGAAATTCGGAATAACCCTATTAAAAGTTAGCGAATCCCAATAACCATCATTCGCCAATTGTATAAAACTCCTCTTGTGGTTTGGGGTTTCGTCATAAAGCCAAACCAAAATCTCACCTTTGGGGGTTTTTATCTGTCCTACTTCATAGGTCTTGTTAGAAGCACAGGTTGACAATACGAACAACAACGGTATTATTAATTTATACATCTCTCGATTTTATTGTGGGAAGATAAAAAAAGAGGCCCGAATAATTTAGCCTCTTTTCCTGATTTAAGTTGGTTATATTATTTTTATTTGGCCATGGCCTTCTTAATAACTCCAATAATGGCCATTAAAACACCCCCACCAACACCACCGCCTGCAACACTGCCTAAAATCCCTGCCATATCCATACCTCCTGCATTAACATCAATTCCCATAATTCCAAGAAGTTGACCTCCAATTCCGCCTCCTAAAATACCAACAATTGAGTTGCCCAACGTTCCTAGGGACCTCTGCTTCAATAATTTTCCCGCTACATTGCCGCCAAGGGCACCTGAAACCAGTTG
>JAHHKH010000331.1 GCA_018679695.1 Maribacter sp. | reverse complement strand
GCTTAAGACCAAAGGAAGCGACGGTGGCCATAATGGATTGAAGGACATTCAACTATTCTTGAACTCTACCACCTACAACAGATTCCGTTTCGGAGTAGGAGATGAATTTGGGAAGGGAAGGCAGATTGATTATGTTCTTGGTAAATGGAATGAAGAGGAAAGAAAAGCGCTGCCTCAGCGACTTGAAAGAGCCTCGCAATTGATATGCTCTTTTGTTCTATCGGGTGTAAAGATCACGATGAATCAATTCAATGGCACCTAAAATCAAAGTGCTTTAAATGAATATATTCCAGAATCCGAAGTATTGCCTTCACTATCTTTTGTAATTACCTTCCAGTAATAGGTGGTATTCGCCGTTACGCTCACCGCCTCGGTATTCTGATTTGCTGAAGGTGAGGCTATTAAGATTTCAGGAGGGGTAGTGGTTGAAAAATAAAGATCGTAACCGTTGATATCATTCTCAATATCCGCCCCGCTCCATTCCAAAGTCACTTCATTATTTATATCCTTAAAAACAGAGGCGCCATTTTGCGGTTGAACAACCTCTGCCGGAAAAGGGGCATATGTGGTCTGGAATCCCGCATTGTAAAAAAACCAAGTTTCACTAAGGGCAGTTTCCTTTACCTTTTTATTTAGAGATCGCACAAACCAAGAAAAGAGTTCCCCTTTAGCAATAGGTAGTTTAGCCGAGATAGCCGTTGTATTAACGGTTTGGGTGATGTTCGTAGTCAAATTGGTTACTCTGAGTTCATAGCTTTCAGTGTGATCTGAAGCCTTCCACATAAATTCAACTTCACTGGTGGTCTGGTTTAAATCGCGTCCAGTGGTGCATTCCGAATTCCTATTTGGAAAAACCAATGACGCAATTTCCGGTGGCTTTGGATCACTTTTCTTTTTACATCCTATCAAAAGAACCCCAAATAACAGAAGTAGTACCGTTCTCATTGCTTTATTACTTTAGATGTTCCTTTCATAGTATCCCCATTGATTTTGACATAATAAATTCCCGAGGGATATCTCGAAAAATCCAACGGAAATTCGGTTCCATTGACTTGATAGTTTTGGGCCAACACCAACCTTCCATCAATTGTATAAATCTCAACGGCCACTTCTTCAATGAAAGCCCCAAAAAAAACTTTTGCTATGTCTACTACCGGGTTGGGGTATACAATAGGTTTATCACTCAAGAAGATATTTTCCTCGTAAACGCCCTGGCAAGGTAAATTGCTGAATACCTTCAAAGAATTATTTCCGTTTTTTAAACTGATAGTAATCTCAGGATCGGAAGTCTGAATGACTACCCCATTCAACTCAATATTATATAGATCAGCACCTTGTAGGGTCAGCACCGTTAGTTTTCCATCAAAAGATGTTTTGGATGAAACGTTTAAAATATCGGGTTGGGTAATAATGGCTTCAAAACAATGTTCTTCATAAACCAACGTACCATCAGTACCGCCAATACAAACCGTATACGTACCTGATCTTAAATCCTCCAAAGCGAAGGTATTCGTAAAATCATCGGTGACATTTACCCCAATTCCGCTTATAGTTATTTCATAATCCAATGATTGCATTGCAGAAATACTGATTGAACCATCATCACTATTTCTACAACTTTCACTGTTCAACTGTACTGAAAAATTATTGGAAGGAAACTTATATACAGCACATCCCGTAACATCGACCTCTGCACCTGCAGGTGTTCCAAGACACAGATCATCACCATCATCAAAAACCCCGTCATTGTCTGCATCGGGCCTAAATGCCCCTTCAACGCAAATATCCAATGAAAACGATTTTAAGGACCCGCCATCTGCTGGCGCGTTATCATTTATTTCCAAGATCCACTCCCCAAAAACAGACTCACCATTAAAAGAACTTAATGAACCCAACGGTTTAACCGAACCACTAATGGCTGGGTCGCCATTACAAGTAAAATTCGGTGCATCATCATCAAAAGTTGCATTTATATTTTGAAAATCACCACAAGAGCTTGATAATAACACTACTGTGGTCCCGGCAGGGGAAATGAGTTTAACAACCAAATCGGCCAAATACGTATGATCTAGTTCAAGATTAACATTGATATCAGCAAGCGCAATGTCCTCGTAAAACGGAATCTTTGACGTAACTGTGGGGGTTCCGGCGGCCGAAATGGTCAGTGGCAGGTCTTCAGCAACACTATTATCACAATTAAACTCTATGGTCGTGAAACTAAATGGAGTCGAAAAAACGCCTTCCCCACAAATATTTATTGGTTTTACCCTCCAAAAATAGTTCGTCTCATAGTCTAGATTCGAAGGTGTATATGTATTACTGAAAACCGTACTGGTTTCAATAACACTTGTAAATCCCGAATCGGTGGCAATTTGGACTTCATATGAGGAATACGATGCTGCATCTTCCCATTCCAAAAAAGTGTTTGCTGAAATGGCCATTCCTCCATCTGCAGGAGCAATTAGGACCGCGTCCTGAAAAACGTCGTCATAAACATGTAAATCCAACACGACCTGCTTGGTAATACTGGTGGACGCGGCTTCAACCTCAATGGCATACACTGCTTCAGGAAGAGCACCTGTATTCGAGAAAGTAATCGTAACGGGGCCGCTAGTAGTGGTCGTATCAGGTGAAAAAGAGATGTCCAAACCGGCGGGCGGATTTGGGACACTGAAAGTCACCTCTTCATCGAATCCCAAATAGGTCTCATATTCAAAAGTGGTCATTAAATCATCGGGTTGACATACTTCATATTCGAGCTCCGAAAAATTCAAAACAACTTCTGCCTCTTCAATAGAGAACTCTGCCACATTTACAGCAAAAAATATGTTATCCCTTGCCTTGACCATAATCCGTGCACTTGTCGTGGGATTACCTGGTAAGACGATTTTGTGTTCCCCATCATTGGGAACATTTTCCGCCAAGGCAATTGGAAAGGTCATACCCCCATCTATAGACAACATAATATCGACCGATTGTAAATTCACAGGAGATCTGTCGGTATTTGCCACATCCCAAATAACATTTTGAAGCGTTCCTGCCGTGTACACCTGACTCGTAGCTTGTGAAGTCACCTGGAAAGGTCCTGCACTGTTCACCACGCTAACTTTCGTGAAATCGGATACTACTTGACCACCGCCAGTGGCATTGTCCCTAACCGTTAACGCAAAGTTCATTTCCCGTTCCACATTGGATACTGTTTCCCAAGCTGAATCCACAGTTGGGTTTGTTTGGGTAAGATCTCCGGATAAAACCGATGATAACTTTGGAAAATACCGGGTCGAATCAATCGAAGGTAGTTGTGACCTAAAATTCGCACCACTGGGATTCGTTGGTCCAAATGTTGCTTGGGTGACCACGCCATCATCAATTTGTTCCCAGGCAAAGGTAAGCACATCATCTACATCAGCATCGGTCGCATTTCCAGTTAGTGCAAACGCTGTGGATTTAGGAATGATAAAATCCCCTAATGGAACTATAACAGGTGGTGTATTGACCAAGCTTATAATCTCGGCACAGCTAACCGTCTCCAAATACTCGGAAATTTGAAATATACTGTAATAATGAAAATAGTCATCGCCATTCAAGGCCACATTATTTGCTCCCGTTATTCCCGCGTATCCCATTATGGTAGTCCCACTTCCTGGCTCTGCCTGTACCTGTGTACCCTCTGATTCGAAAGACCAAGTATGGTTGGCCCCGAATTGATGTCCCATTTCATGGGCTATATAATCCAAATCAAACGCATCACCCACAGGATTCTCATTTGCCGCATAGGCACTTCCTTTTCTATTATCAACGCATACCGAACCTATAAAGCCTGCGTTTCCGTTTGCTTGATCTCTGTGGAACAAATGTCCAATATCATAATTTTCTTCGCCAATGGTCGTGGTTAAGGTACTTTGCACCTGTGTATTCAAGTTGCCATCATATGGGTCGGTTTCAGGATCGGTGAATAGCACTGTATCGGTATTTGCTACCAATTCCAATGTAACCGCCAGATCAGTCTCAAAGACTTCATTTACCCGGGTTATCGTAGCATTTATCGCTGCCAGGGCATCGACAACAGTACCGCCATGATATTGCGTATATTCCCCAGTTGCGGAAATTGCCAGTCTGAATTTCCTAAGCTCTTGATCGTCTACCTGTTTTAGTGCATAGCCAATTTTACTTTCTGCAATTGAGGTTTTGGTCAAACAAATAAAGTCTTTGTTCACATTGGTATCACCATCGCGGTTATACAGTACGTAATCCCCTTCAACGGTTTTCTGCAAATAGGTGTTGCCTTTTTTATTGCCATGTACGATCATTGCCTGAATGCCTTTATGGGAAACGCTAAAACGAATTCTATCTTTTCCATTTTTAAGGCTGTAACCGGAATACGATTTAATGTTAGGGTATTTAGTTGCCAATTCCTTGGATAATACAGGCGCTTCACTTACATTAAAAGAAACTAATTCCCCATTTTCATCGGGAAATTGTACTGTGGTAAATTTGCTTTTGGAAAATCGACTTTGCTGTAGCTGGTTTTTAAAATCATTCTCTTCAAAGGAAAAAATAGTACCTTTTTGAACTTGAAAACGATCTGAAATTGATTTTTTCAAATTACCTTGTGCAACTTCCTGCTTCCAATGGTCCTTCTGGGCAGTAACGTAAAAGGATAGAAATAATGTTGCTATTGATAAAACAAGGCGTAATTTTGAAACCATTAAAGGGTATTTAGCTCAAATTCAAATATAAGTCTTTTTATTATTTTCAAAAGTGGAAACAGTCCAAAGCATCGCCAAATACGATAAAGTACATTCTACTGTTATTACCATAGGTACTTTTGACGGAGTTCATATTGGGCACAGGCAAATCTTAAAAAAACTTATCACAAGTGCCAAGTCGGGGAATTTAAAATCGACAGTACTTACGTTCTTCCCGCACCCCAGAATGGTTTTGCAAAAAGATTCGGATATCAAGTTGTTAAACACCATCGATGAAAAAATCAGGATTTTAGAAACTTTGGACCTTGATTATCTTATCATCCATCCTTTTACCAGGGAGTTTTCCCGATTGTCAGCTACGGAATTTGTCCGGGATATTTTAGTGAATTCATTAAAAACGAAAAAGATCATTATAGGTTATGACCATAGATTCGGCAGAAACAGGGATGCCAATATAACCGATTTAATTGCCTTTGGCAATACCCTGGATTTTGAGGTTGAGGAAATACCCGCCCAGGAAGTCGACGATGTTTCGGTAAGCTCCACCAAGATTAGAAAAGCCTTGGAAAATGGTCAAATCGAAATCGCCAATAAATATTTAGGTTATTCTTACATGTTGACCGGTAAAGTAAAAAAGGGCAAGGGTTTAGGACGTCAAATACATTTCCCTACGGCAAACCTGCACATTGAGGAATCGTATAAACTCATCCCTAAAAATGGTGTCTATGTAGTTCAATCCAAAATTGATGGGACCGTTGTATCCGGAATGATGAATATTGGGTATAACCCAACCGTATCAGGTGAAGAAAGAAGTATCGAAGTGCATTTTTTTGACTTTGCCGGGGATTTGTATGACCGTAAATTACAGATTGATATTTTGGCACGCATTCGCGACGAAAACAAGTTCGGATCGGTAGAGGCGCTGAAAAACCAATTGATAAAAGACAAAGACACGTCCATTGCTATACTAAACGAATAGATGCTTTATCGTTTACTTTTTACTAAAGTTGACAACTCCCAATTATTGATTTTCAGAATCTTTTTTGGATTATTGATAGCTTTCGAAAGTTTTGGTGCCATTGCGACCGGATGGGTCAAAGCAACGCTGATTGATCCCCATTTTACTTTTAGTTTCATAGGTTTTGAATGGTTACAACCCTTGCCAGGTTATGGCATGTATTTTTACTTTTTTGTCATGGGAACGCTTGGGTTGCTTATTGCCCTTGGCTTCAAATACCGATTCAGCATCATCAGTTTTACCTTAATGTGGTTTGCCGTTTATTTAATGCAAAAGTCTTCATACAACAACCATTATTACTTATTGGCATTGATTTCATTGGTTATGTGCTTTTTTCCTGCAAATAGAAACTATGCAATTGATGCCAAGCGAAATCCATCGATTCAAAGCAATTCTATGCACTCCTTCATTAAATGGATTATTGTTTTACAACTTTTCATTGTCTATACGTATGCTTCCATTGCTAAACTATATGGTGATTGGTTGGATTTTGGAATTATCGAAATCCTTATGAAAAATAAAATAAATTACCCGATTATCGGTTCGTTTTTACAAGAGGATTTGACACATAAAACAGTGGCGATTGCCGGAATTGCATTCGATGCCTTAATCATACCGGCTCTACTGTGGAAACCGACTCGGAAATTGGCTTTCATTATCTCAATCTTCTTTCATCTCTTTAATTCAATAGTTTTTCAAATCGGCATTTTCCCATATTTGGCCTTGGCCTTTACGGTCTTCTTTTTTGAGCCAGGTACTATCCGGAATATCTTCTTTAAAAACAAAATATTCTATACCCAAAGTCAACAAGAAGTTCCTGCCTATAAATACATTCTACTTTTTGGTTGTGGCATTTATTTCCTTGTTCAATTGCTACTACCCGTACGTCACCATTTTATCAAGGACGACGTTTTATGGACCGAGGAAGGCCATCGCCTAAGTTGGCGAATGATGCTTCGAAGTAGGTCTGGTAAAATCCAGTTTAAAATGGTCAACAATGAAAACGGAGAAGCTTGGATTGTAAAATTGGACGATTATTTAACGAAAAAACAAATGGGGAAAATAGCAGCATACCCTGATTTTATATGGCAATTTGCACAGCACCTAGAACAGGAACAGGCAACAAATGGTGTTAATACCTCTGTTTATGCACTAAATTCAAAAGTAAGTATCAACGGTAGGCCCTACAGGGCATTCATAGATCCCAAAGTAGATTTGGCCAATGAAAGATGGGACCATTTTCGGCATCATGAATGGATACTCCCTTCGGGTTATAATGAGTAAAAGTACCCTAAAAATTGTCATAGCCCCAATTGATACATTGATCAATTAACCTTAAATTTGCCGATTAAACAAAACTACATGCTACAGCTACAGCGAATACGGGACGAAAAGGACATAATCATTGTGGCGCTGCAAAAGCGAAATATCGATGCTGCGACATTGCTCGAAGATGTTCTTCAACTCGATGAAAAGAGGCGTGCGACCCAAACTAAATTGGATAACACTTTAGCTGAATCAAATAAATTATCAAAAGAAATTGGTTTGCTTTTCAAAAGTGGAAAAGCGCAGGAGGCCAATATCTTAAAAGAAAAAACCGGTGACCTAAAAGAAGACTCCAAACGTTTGGGTGATGAATTGAATACTGCCATGGAGGAACTTCAGAACTTGCTCTATCAAATACCGAATATCCCACATGATTTGGTACCTGCTGGAAATACAGAGAAGGACAATGAAGAGGTTTTTAAAGAAGGTGAAATCCCTACATTGACTGCTGATGCCCTACCCCATTGGGAACTAGCAAAAAAGTATGGCATCATAGATTTTGAACTGGGAGTAAAAATTACAGGTGCTGGATTTCCAGTATATAAAGGTAAAGGAGCTCGTTTACAGCGTGCCTTGATTGCATATTTTTTAGACAAAAACACTGAAGTTGGTTATTCTGAGATACAAGTACCGTATCTGGTGAATGAAGCATCGGGATATGGAACTGGCCAATTGCCAGACAAGGAAGGACAAATGTATCACATTGGTGCCGATGATCTTTATTTGATCCCTACTGCAGAAGTTCCTGTGACCAATATCTTTCGCGATGTTATTTTAAATGAAAGTGATTTCCCAATTTGCTATACGGGATACACCCCTTGTTTTAGAAGGGAAGCGGGTAGTTATGGTGCCCATGTACGGGGATTAAATCGTTTACATCAATTTGACAAGGTCGAAATTGTCCGGGTGGAGCATCCTTCAAATTCATATCAGGCATTGGATGGCATGGTTGAACATGTGAAGACCCTATTGCGTGAATTGAAACTTCCTTATCGGATATTACGCCTTTGTGGCGGTGACCTTGGCTTTACTTCTGCCTTGACCTATGATTTTGAGGTGTTCTCAACTGCACAAGACCGTTGGTTGGAAATAAGTTCGGTTTCCAATTTTGAAGCCTATCAAGCCAATCGATTGAAACTAAGGTTCAAAGATCATAATGGCAAAAACCAGTTGGCACACACCTTGAATGGCAGTTCTTTGGCTCTACCAAGGGTTTTAGCGGGCATTCTTGAAAACTGCCAGACTTCGCAAGGCATTCGAATTCCTGATGTTTTGGTGCCTTATTGCGGATTTGATATAATCAACTAAACGGGTTTTGTATTAACCTTAACACTAGCTTTGCGCATTCTACGTATCTTTGGGAAAAACGTGTTTTTGAGATTATTTTTATCCATTTTCTTTTTATACTTCACACAAATCGCTGTAGCACAGGATGATTTTCTAGCGAAACAGTATTTCAATGATGGTCATTTTGAAAAGGCGGTTGTCTTCTACGAAAAATTGGTAGAAAAAAACCCAAGACGTACCGACTATTCAGAAGGTTTAGTGGCTTGTTATCAGCAACTGGAACGTTATGACGATGCTGAGGATTTTTTAACCCAAAAAATCAATGAGGGCAACACTTATCCTATCTTGCTCGTTGAATTGGGTTATAATCATGCACTTCAAAATTCATCTGAAAAAGCGGCAGAATATTATGAAAAGGCATTGACCAAAATCGATGATAATCCAAATTTCGGATATAGTATTGCTTTTCGTTTTCAAAAGTACTCACTTTTGGATTATGCATTAAAGGCTTATTCCAGAGCAATGGAGTTAAATCCAAAACTGGATTACAACTTTCAATTGGCCCGGATTTATGGCGAACAGGGCAACATTAATAAAATGTATAGCGCTTACCTGAACTTGCTCACCAATGGCAAGACTTCAAAATCAAATGTACTTCGGAGTATCGATGATTTTATTTCTTCGAATCCGGAAAATGAAAACAACATAATACTCAAAAAAATATTATTGAAGAACGCCCAACAAAATCCCGATGTTCTATGGAATGATCTATTGAGTTGGCTGTTTGTCCAGCAAAAACAGTACAGCAGTGCTTTTAGACAGGAAAAAGCAATTTTTAAACGTATGGAGGGCGGATCCATTCAACGCTTGGTTAGTTTAGGGAATTTGGCATTGGAGGATAACGAAAAGGAAATTTCCAAATCAATTTTCGAATATGTAGTGGAAAAAACAGTTGATGAGGTTACAAGATTGAATGCCCAATTGAATTTGATCGATATTCAATTAATGGATACCAATGAAAAATCGTTGGTTGAGGTTGCAAAACAATATGAGGCCTTGGTCCAAACCCATGGGTATAAAAGTCAGACCTTGCAGTTGCAAATTGCCTATGCCAATTTTCTGACTTTCAAGTTAGACACCCCTCAACCAGCCATTGATATGCTAAAAAGATGTTTGGAACTACCACTTAATGCCAGGGGTATGGCCTTTGTAAAATTGGCTTTGGGTGACATTCTGGTTTTCGATAAAAAATTCAATCAGGCATTGATTTACTTTTCACAAATTCAAAAAAAATTAAAGAACGATGTTCTCGGACAAAATGCCAGGTTCAAAGTGGCGCAGACCAGTTTTTATAAGGGAGATTTCGATTGGGCGCTTACCCAATTAAAAGTCCTGCGCAGTTCTACTTCGCAACTTATTGCTAACGATGCTATGCAATTGAGTCTTTTGATATCCGATAATTCCCTTGAGGATTCCACACAGACCGCTTTGAAAAAATATGCCCGTGCCGATTTACTCGGGTACCAAAACAAAACCGAAGAAGCTATTGCTGCCTTGGATGATATCCTACAAAACCACAAGGGTGAAAAAATCGAAGATGAAGCATTACTCAAACAAGGGCAGTTATTGGAAAGCATCAAGAATTATGAAGCGGCAAAATTCAATTACCAAAAAATAGTTGAATTCTATGCTAGCGATATCTTGGCTGACGATGCCTATTTCGCTCTAGGTGAACTGTATAGAAATGTTCTTAATGAACCTGAAAAAGCGAGGGAACAATACGAAAAGATTATTTATAATTATCAGGATAGTTACTATTTCCCCCAAGCCCGTGATAATTTTAGAATGCTACGGGGAGACAGTATAAATTAAGATCAACAACAATCCCAAATTTCAAGCCCGATCAATGGTCGATTTTGTTGAATCCCGAACTTGAACTTCAAAAT
Source organism: Maribacter sp. (assembly GCA_018679695.1). Taxonomy (GTDB): domain Bacteria; phylum Bacteroidota; class Bacteroidia; order Flavobacteriales; family Flavobacteriaceae; genus Maribacter_A. The sequence continues at coordinate 6,264 of JAHHKH010000331.1, read as the reverse complement.
ATGTATATATATAACGTAACCACGAATATTGATGAATCTGTACATGACCAATGGCTTAAGTGGATGAAAGAAGTGCATATTCCAGATGTGTTGGCCACAGGAAAATTTCTTTCTGCCAAAATATGCAAGGTCTTGGTAGAGGAAGAATTGGGCGGTATCACCTATTCAGTACAATTCACAACACTCGACAAAGAAACCCTTCAATCGTACTATGACAACAATGCTGCCAAACTACAACTAGATGCCATGAAACTGTTTCCTAATAAGTTTGTCGCCTTCCGTACAGAGCTTGAAGTAATCGACGAATATTAACCTATGGGAAAAGGGAAAAAGCATACAGGTTCTAAAAGGAAAAACAAAAGACATCATAAACAGCATGGTCCTGTAAAAGCGAAGAAGTACTTAGGTCAACATTTTCTCAAGGATGAAGGGATTGCAAAACAAATCGCCGAAACACTTTCGTTTGAAGGGTATCGAAACCTAATTGAAATTGGCCCTGGTACCGGCATGTTGACCAAGTACTTACTTCAGAATGATATATCGCTAGTAGCGATGGATCTGGATTCGGAATCAATCGCTTACCTCAATCAGAATTTTCCTTTCGAATATCCTGATTTGGTAAAGAACAATAAGTCCTTTAAGGTTATTGAGGCGGATTTTCTGGAATATGATTTGTCAACACTTTTTGGAAATGGGCCATTTGCCATAACTGGTAATTTTCCCTATAATATCTCTACCCAGATTGTATTTAAAACGTTGGAATGGCGTCATCGAATTCCAGAATTTTCGGGAATGTTCCAAAAAGAGGTTGCTGAACGAATCTGTTCCAAAGAAGGCAATAAAACTTACGGTATTCTATCAGTATTAACCCAGGCATTTTATACAGCGGACTATCTATTTACTGTAGAACCAGAAGTATTTGATCCACCACCTAAGGTGCAATCCGGCGTGTTGCGTCTTACAAGAAAAGAATGCTTTGAACTCGACTGCGATGAAAGGCTATTCTTCAGGGTTGTGAAAACAGCTTTCAACCAACGAAGAAAAACACTGCGAAATAGTTTAAAAAGCTTTGACCTTTCCCATATTCTCAAAGAAGATGCTATATTTGACTATCGCCCAGAACAATTGGCAGTAGCTGATTTTATTGTGTTGACAAAGAAGATAGCAAATGACACCATTTAAACTCACGGAAGAGCTCATACTAGAAATTGAGCAATTGATTGAGGACCAAAACAATTCCAGGTTGGAATCACTTTTGGAAGAGGTGCACTATGCCGATGTTGCTGAGATTATTGATGAACTCAATGAGGAACAGGCAACCTATCTTATTAAACTTCTTGATAGTGATAAAACTTCAGACGTACTTACTGAACTTGATGAAGATGTAAGGGAGGCCATTCTAAATAATCTATCTGCCAAAGAGATTGCCGAAGAGCTCGAGGAACTGGATACTGATGATGCTGCCGATATTGTTGGGGAACTTCCCAAAGAAATCATTCAAGAAGTAATTTCCGAAATTGAAGATAGGGAACACGCCCAGGATATTGTTGACCTACTGCGTTATGACGAGAACTCGGCAGGCGGTCTAATGGCCAAGGAATTGGTGAAGGTCAGGGAAAGTTGGAATGTGTTGACCTGTGTCAAGGAAATGCGTGCCCAGGCGGAAAATGTAACTCGGGTTCATTCAATTTATGTGGTTGATGATGATGATAAATTGAAAGGTAGATTGTCATTGAAAGATTTATTGACTACTTCGACAAAAAGTCACATTAGTGATATTTATATTCCCAAGGTAGATTCGGTGAATGTGAATGAAGATCCTGAAGAAGTCGCTAAAATCATGTCGAAGTACGATTTGGAAGCCATTCCTGTAGTTGATGAGATGGGCCGGTTGGTTGGGCGAATTACCATTGATGATATCGTGGACGTCATTAAAGAAGAGGCTGAAAAGGATTATCAACTGGCGGCAGGTATCTCTCAAGATGTTGAGGCCGATGATAGTATTTGGGATTTAACCCGTGCCCGTCTACCCTGGTTATTTTTGGGGCTCGTAGGTGGTGTTGGGGCTGCAGCCATAATGGGTGGTTTTGAAGATATGATCAGAGAGCATGCCATACTTTTTTTCTTTACACCCTTGATTGCTGCAATGGCTGGGAATGTAGGGGTACAATCAAGTGCTATCATAGTACAGGGGCTTGCCAATGATGATTTAAAAGGTAGCGTAGGCAACCGTTTGATCAAAGAGATGCTTCTTGCGGCATTGAATGGAGTGATATTAGCAGCGGTACTACTGTTATTCACGTGGGCCTATAAAGGCAACTTTTTAACAGCCTTGGCGATTTCCATTTCCTTGATTGTGGTAATTATCGTTGCGGGACTTATTGGCACGTTCATTCCCTTGTTTTTAGACAAAAGAGAGATAGACCCTGCCATAGCCACAGGGCCATTCATTACCACCAGCAATGATATTTTTGGCATCTTGATCTATTTCTGGATTGCCAAAATGGTATTGGGCATTTAGGAATTTCCGTATAAAATCTTTTTTATGAAATCCATCAATCCCAAAGATAAACATGCCAGGTTCAAAACGCACTGGCATCCATATCAGATTACAATTGTAGATAATATGCTGGTACCGTTAACCAAAGTACAAGGGGAATGCGTAGGGCATGCCCATGAAAATGAAGTTGAACTCTTCCATGTTCTGGAAGGTACATTGTACATACAATCCAGGGATAAAACCCAATTAGTGAACGAAAGCGAAATCATAATAGCACCGTCATTCTTGGATGACAACGAAACCTTAAAACCCATTTCCTAAAAAGGCTTTCCACCTTTCGACGGAATGACAAGTACTTCATATATTTACCTAATGAGAGTTTTACACCTAGATGCAAACCACCCACTGTTGATCGAACAATTTGAGCAATTGGGGTTCCAGAATGATACGGACTACAGCTCGAAAAAGAAAGATGTTGAAAAAATTATCAATTCATACGACGGAATTATCATCCGTAGTAGGTTTACCATAGATTCATCATTTTTGGACAAAGCCACAAATCTGAAGTTTATTGGACGCGTTGGTGCCGGTCTCGAAAGTATTGATGTGGCCTATGCAAAGGAGAAAAATATATTTGTGGCAGCTGCCCATGAAGGTAATAGAAATGCCGTAGGAGAGCATACTTTGGGCATGTTGCTTTCATTATTCAACAAACTGAATAAAGCGGACCGGGAAGTCCGTCAAGGAAAATGGGACCGGGAAGGAAACAGGGGGGTAGAGCTCGATGGTAAGACAGTGGGCATTATCGGTTATGGCAATATGGGCAAGGCATTTGCCAAAAAACTAAAAGGTTTTGAAGTTGAAACCATCTGCTATGATATCGAGGGTGGAGTAGGGGATGAAAACGCACGTCAAGTAGGTATTCTTGAACTGCAGCAAAAAACCGATGTCCTAAGTCTTCATGTACCCCAGACGCCCGAAACCATGGGCATGATCAATGACCATTTTATAAATAGTTTTCATAAGCCCATTTGGCTATTGAACACTGCGCGGGGCAAATGTGTAATTACCGAGGATTTGGTTGCGAACTTAAAATCAGGAAAAATCCTTGGTGCCGGATTGGATGTGTTGGAATTTGAAAAATCCTCATTCGAGGATATGTTCGATGATACCAAACTTCCAGATTCCTGGCGATATTTGGTCAAAGCCGATAATGTATTATTTACTCCCCACGTGGCCGGTTGGACAATTGAAAGCAAAGAGAAACTGGCACAAACCATCGTAGATAAGATCAAAGAAAGATTTTGCTAACTTTAGGATTGTGAAAAAAACAGTTCTGATTTTTGGCGCATTGATTTTTGCACTTTTACTCCTCTTTCAGATAGGTAAATACGCAATCATAACAGGTAGTTTAGATACGGAAATCGTCATTGCAATTGTTGCCATTGTTTTCTTTATAGTAGGTGTCTATCTGAATAAAAGAAGTCTGCATATAGAAAAATCCTTCTCAAAGACTGTATTGAATAATAAGAAAATTGAATCGCTGGAACTAAGTCCTAGGGAATACGAAGTCCTCATGGAAATTGCGTTAGGCTTGTCAAACAAAGAAATAGCAGAAAAATTATTCCTTTCTGAGAGCACTATAAAAACGCATGTATCCAACCTATTGGTTAAATTGAATGCAAAGAGAAGAACACATGCCATCCAGATTGCTCAGGAACTAGGGATTATTTAACTTTTAACCCGGGATACCAAATTATATTCAGTTTGGTACTTTAGTATGAATTATTACAATCTTCTCCTTGCTAGCTTTGATTATTTAATCTTTAAAAAGCGATAGTATGAAAAATAGTATTTTGAAGTATGGTGGTTATGGTTTTGTTCTTTCGATTGTTCTTTTTCTTTTAGGGCTTTATTTTGGAAAGGGAGTTGACCTTTCCACTCAGGAAGTTGTTGGGTATCTAACCATTATAGTTTCTTTGGTTTTTGTTTTTTTTGGAATCAAACATTTTAGGGATAAAGAAAATAATGGCACACTCTCCTTTGGTAAAGGAATGATGATAGGTTTAATGATTTCAATGATCACTGCAATGGGTATAGCAATAGCAGATTTGATTTATACAACTACTATTAACCCGGATTTTCTGGAAGAATATAAGGCCGCAATGTATGCCCAGGGCTACGAAGGTGAAATTCCTGACTATAGTAGTAGTTTTATGGCTTTCATAATGTTTATTACAGTATTGTTTATTGGCTTAATTATTAGTTTAATATCTTCATTGGTCCTGCAACAAAAAAAATAATCCTATGCAGTCAAAAGCAACATCACCTGAGCAATACATCAATGAACTGCCGAATGACCGCAAAGAGGCAATCACAAAATTAAGACAAACTATTCTCGATAATTTGCCCAAAGGTTTTAAAGAGCAAATGGGTTATGGTATGTTAGGCTATGTAGTGCCGCATAGTCTTTACCCCGATGGGTACCACTGTAGTCCAGAACTTCCACTTCCCTTTATGAATGTGGCATCCCAAAAGAACTTTGTAGCTGTATACCATTCCGGTATTTATGCCAGCAAGGAATTACAAGAATGGTTCGTGGCTCAATATCCGAAATATGTAAAAACAAAATTGGATATGGGTAAAAGCTGTATTCGATTCAAAAAAATGGATACGATCCCTTACAAACTCATAGGTGAACTCTGTACAAAAATGTCTGTGGAGGAATGGATCGCACTATATGAAAAGAACATTAAAAAAGTATAAACCATATGAAAAATAGAGTTACAGGACTAGGAGGATTTTTCTTTAAAACCAAAAATCCTGATGCCATTAAGGAGTGGTACAAGAACCATTTAGGGCTGAATACCGATCAATACGGTTGCACTTTTTGGTGGAAAGACAAAAAGGGCAAAGATTGTTCTACCCAATGGAGCCCTATGAATGAGGATACCAAATATTTTGAACCTAGCCAAAAACAGTTCATGATGAATTTCAGGGTGGAGAATTTGGTTGAATTATTAAAAACGTTAAAGAATGAAGGGGTCACCATAGTAGGGGATATTGAAGAATATGAGTATGGAAAATTCGGGTGGATTTTAGATCCGGAAGGGAACAAACTAGAATTATGGGAACCAATTGATAAAGCCTTCCAATGATGTTTAAATATTTATTACATTTAACATTCGTATTAACCACCAAAAATCATTAAATAATGTCAGAAGAAAACAAGGATTTAGGAGATAAGGCAGAAGACGCGATGGATAAAGCCAAGGATAAGGCAAAAGACCTGGGCGAAAAAGCCAGTGAGAAATTCGAAGACGCAAAAGAAGCCAGTAAGGAATTTGCTGAGGATGCAAAGGAAACAGCAAAAGAATTCACCGAAAGTGCCAAGGAAGCTTTTAGCGGTGCAGGAGGCGATAACAAGAAGTTACTTGCCGGAATTTTGGGAATTGTTCTTGGATCATTGGGTGTACATAAATTTATCTTGGGATATACCAAAGAAGGCATTATAATGCTAGCGGTTACCCTGGTTCTAGGTTTTTTTACTTGTGGAATAGGTGCTTCCCTAATGGGTCTTTTAGGTCTTGTTGAAGGTATATTGTACTTAACCAAGTCTGATGAAGAGTTTTATAATACCTATCAGGTGGGTCAAAAACCTTGGTTCTAAGAAAATAAAAGCTGGATTTTCTTTGATTCGGCTTTTTTAATTATTTTTATTATCGTAATATTGCAATATATAAATATGACATGGGAATTACCAA
>JAHHKH010000312.1 GCA_018679695.1 Maribacter sp. | reverse complement strand
TGTTATGGAAACGTGCCCAGAAACAAATACCAAACCATCTCAAAAGTGAAATCAGAAAAATTTATCCCATTCAAGAAGTGAAAGAAGCCATCCGCGATTACACCAGCCAAATGACTGGAGGAAAAATCTTGTTAAGAATGTCTTGATAGCATTAGTTGGGAAAAAGGGGTTTAAAACTATCGCCAAAAATGACAATGGCGAGTGAAATTTCGAAATATCAATAACTAAATGAAAGTATTATGAGAGGGGCAATTTTTTTCTCAGGCAAGTACGGCAGTACAGAGCAATATGCCAAATGGATCGGTGAAGCCACTGGATTACCCGTTTTCGATATCAAAGATACCAATGCCGATCCATCGAAGTACGAGTTTCTCATATTAGGCAGTTCTATTCTCTATTTTAGGCTGACTATCCGAAAATGGGCAAAAGCAAATTTGGCCAAGCTTGAAGGCCGATCAAAAATTCTGTTCTCGGTCTCCGGTGCCGGGGCAAGCGCTAAACTCAACAGGTGGGTTAAGGCTTCCCTTCCATCCGGGTTATTGTCACAGATAGAGCATGTGCCCCTTCGCGGCAAGTTAGATCATTCAAAAGTCAGTTGGTGGCTTCGAAAAATCTTGTGGGTCGGTTCGCTCTTTAACCCCGACCCGCAAGCCAGAAAGGATGAACGTGGAGGATTTGATTATATGGACAAATCCAGTATTGAACCCATAATTAAAATGATTCAACGGTATCAGGCAACCCAGGGGGCAACTTAATGCATGACACGGGTTCTTAAGTAATCTCAGCCGAAACTGACCTATACTACGATACCTTGCTCCGCAAAGCCCCACAAACAGGAAAGTTGACTCGTTCTGAATATAGACTACGCAGTTGTAATGGGGTTTTTATAAAAATGATAGCATCTAACAAACCCAAAGAAAACCATATGAAAAATTTTATCACTAGTTTATCGACCAGGAAAGCGGCAATGGTTGTTGGGATTGCATTTATAACCTCAATTTTCATCGTAACCTTAGTTGACGATTTTCTTTTAGCCAATTTTGTAGTACCGGGTAATACAGAAGTTTTGGCCAGCGATATTGAGGATAACGGGAGACGCTTTGGTTTTGCTGTTGTTGGTTATCTGCTCGTACTTATACTTGATGCTATCATTGGTCTTGCACTTTATGTAGTTCTGAAACCCGCGAATAAGAATCTAGCTTCAATAACGGCAGTTCTCAGGTTGCTTTACGCTTTTGTTTTGATATTTGGATTGTTCGCGCTGGCATTTCAAATTATCGATGTTTACAACTATGCATCCATAAAACTCTTAGGATACATATTTTTTGCCTTGCACATCCTTGTACTTGGTTATTCGGTCTTCAAGTCAGAATATATCCCGAAAAGCCTCGGTATTTTGTTAGTGCTTGCATCTTTCACATATATCGTATTCTTTGTAGATTTTCATCTACCTGAAACACTTGAGGAAATTACAATGTTAACAATGGCCGCAGCGGAACTTTCATTAAGTATTTGGCTTATGGTGAAAAGAAATGGGCTACCTGAAAATTCATTGTAGTGAAATCAAGATTAGAGTCTCGAGGCATTGTTAATTGGGGATGAAATGAAGCTTGTTTGGTTTAAGTGAAAGTAAGAAAAGTCAAGAAAATAACAGTTTTTATAAAAAAGAGCTTGGACAAAAAATGATTTATATAAATGCAAAAATCATCAAAAAATAGCATAAAAAAATACACTAATTGGGAAGAAGTATTTGCATCTGCGAAGCCAATGGAATTCAAGGCATTCAACAATGGACGAATTACTGGAAAAGTAAAAACATATGCTGATGCAGAGTCCTTTCCCAAAAATGTTGATAGAAACACTGTTTTGGATCACGATATTGTGGCTTTCAGTTTCAAACATCCCGATAGAGCGGATATTCTGATAGATTGTGGTTTTAGCAGCAAAAGGAAACTACTATATTTATAAATAATATATAACAGGCTGTAAACATACGAGCCGAACCGTTAGGCGCAATTAAAGCGAAAAGAATCAACAGGGGAATGAAAGCTTTTAAATTAACGAAACGGAAGAAATTTGCACTAATTGTTTTTATACTACCGGTCATTTTATTGGGGTACGCGGTTTGGCCAAAAATTCCCCAACCACCGAATTCGGTTAATAATGTTACTGAACTTGACGCTTATCTTGAAAAGCTTGTAAATTCTGGCACTCCACAGGGTCTTTCAATGGTCATTGTAAAAAATGACAGTATTGTATACAGTAAAGGATTTGGCTGGGCAGATGGTCCACGTAAAATACAGGCTACACCGCAATCTGTATATCATTGGTGGTCAATCACAAAAATCCCTACTGCTATTGCCATTCTTCAACTTCAGGAGCAAGGTAAACTCCGGTTAGATGACTCCGTCTCAAAGTACCTTTCGTTTTTTAAAGTAAAATATCCATCAGATAAAAGCAGTGCTATAACCATAAGGCAGTTGCTTAATCATAGCTCAGGAATACCTGATGCCAGTGCTTTCCGCTTAATGAAATGGATACATCATGATGGAGAACAGCCTTTAAATCAGACTGCATTTACAGAAAATGTATTTCCAAAATATTCAACCTTAAAATTTGAACCTGGTGAAAACACTGCCTATACAAATATTGGTTATATGCTTCTGGGTGCTATTATTGAGAAAGTAAGCGGACAAAGTTATAACGACTACATTAGAAACAACATACTGGAACCTTTAGGGATGAAGCATACCGACTTTGTTTACACCAAGGAAATGGAACCTCATGAGGCAGCCGGTTCACATCCCTCTTTTAATTTCATGCCGCCATTGCTTTATGCAATGATAGGTTCGTATATACGTGAAACATCGAATAAGCATATATGGATGAAACGGGTTTACACAGATCAGGAACCTTCCTCAGCATTAATAGGATCCACAATGGATGCAGCACGCCTAGTAAGAGCTTATTTGAATAATGGGATACTTGATGGTCATCGCATCCTCTCAGAAGAATCCATTGGACTAATGACTAATGATAGCCATGTTGCAGAAGCGAATGACAAGGGTTCTTTTTTCTTCAGGCAAGGGATCGGCTGGCGGGTTTTTAAGGAAAAGAGCGGATACAAACTCGAGCATACCGGAGGTGGTCCTGGCTTCTATACCATAATGCAAATTTATCCCAGTGATAATTTAGGTTTGATCATGTTTTGTAACGATGTTACACTGCAAAAATATGGGTGGAAGGTTTTGCGTTTGGGTGCCGATTTGAACTGGTAATATAAAGAATTATTGGTTTCTTATTTACAAAATAATAGTAAATGAAAGCGTATAACAATGGTTATAATTAATTGCTATGTTGGTTAAGGTTTGTTTGGGGAATACTAACGAATTTCTAAAGTGCCGGCCTCTTTTTGTTAACTTAGTTACTAAGCCAACGGAATCAAAGCCATAACCAATGGCAAAAATGCGGTACTAAATGACGAAATTAGAAATTAACATAACGCAATTACCATCAGAAAAAGAATTAAAAAAACTATTTTCCCAAACGACTTGGGCTTCTAAAAGAAAAAACCAAGACATCAGGAAAATGCTTGAAAACCTGAACGTGTTCGTGACGATCAGAAAAAATTCAGCATTGATTGGGTTCGGAAGAGCGATAACCGACGGAATTTATCGCGCTTTAATCGATGATATAATTGTGGACAATTCTTATCAAAAAAGAGGACTGGGTAAAGTAATTGTTGAAAACCTACTAAAACAACTAGTTGGAATTGATGAAATATTTCTAAACACCAAACCTGATTTAGAGGAATTTTATAAAAAATTTGGATTTGCCAAAGTACGTACCATCACAATGAAAAAATAAAATAGCCATTTTCTGGCTATGTACAACCGCAACCCGCCATAAGGATACCGTTGGGCTATTCACGACGGATTCGACTGCCCTTCAACCACATTCAGGACAGGTTGAAGCGCCCAGCCTACCGTCGGAAAGGGCAGTTCGGAATTGCTAACGTTAGTTCTATACCGAAAATCAGTAACTTAAATCCCGTAACTGACGGTTATACAAGACCGTTAGCGGTAAGCTGAAAACAATTTAGGTATAACCAAAATGGATTTACAACCGATATTGGAAAACGAACTAGTAAGAATTAGGCCATTGAGGAATTCAGACCTTGAATCCCTGTACAATGTTGCCAAGGACCCTAAAATTTGGGAACAGCATCCTTGCAAAAGGTATTTGAGAGCTGAATTTGAACAATTCTTTATCGAGTCAATCGAATCAAAAGGTGCTTTGATCATTTTCGATAAAAAAACAGATCAGATAATTGGTAGTTCGAGATTTAAAAAAGTTGAAGGGTTTTCAAACGGCGTGGAGATTGGATGGACTTTTCTCGACCGAAAATATTGGGGAGGGAAATACAATAAAACAGTGAAGGATTTAATGATTGCGCATGCATTCAATTATGTGGACAATATATTATTCTATGTGGATAAAGACAATATCCGCTCTCAGAAGGCGGTCGAAAATATAGGTGGAAAAAAGATTGTTGCATCGGAGTATGGGAAATTGCCTGAAACGACTCCGAATAACCTTACATTCATAATAAGAAAGCCTAATAGAGAATAATATGACGAAGTGCTGGCCTCTAACCAAGTATAACCGCAATGCGTCCATACATGCCGTTGGGTAAGGGCGGGCAAAATTTGTAACTCAAATCCCGTAACTCACGGTTATACTAGACCGTTATATCGGATTTTATAACAAAGTCATGATTGTTGATATCTTTGAATATTTTAAAAAGCATCCGAGATATAATAAAT
>JAHHKH010000295.1 GCA_018679695.1 Maribacter sp. | reverse complement strand
ATGGAAAAAAGCGGTCATGGTGGTGGGGATAAAAGGTTACATGATAAGATTTTCAAAAATCCCGAAATTGCAGATCCGTATGGAAGGACAGCTGGCGTGAGGGATGGTGCCATGTCAATACTCATAGGCATTGCCGCTAGAAGAAGTATTGAAAAGGCATCTAAGATAAAAATTGCCGACCTCACTGATTTAGTGCCTAAAATTGAAAGAAGTTAGACAATTCCAAAACTTTGGAATAAGAATACAACAACGATATTTTATATCCAGTTGTTGATATAATTGCAAAACATATTTAGCTTTACTATTATAAACTCGGTATTTTTAGGAATTATCCTTCGATAACCAATATGTGATTCTCTATTAATGAGTAATAAACATTTAATCATGAAAACGCCCGTCAAAGACGAATATCGCTTAAAGGATAAAGTCAAACTAACATTGAGGGTCAATTATTTCTCCTCATTTTTCGCGATAATATTAGGGTTCCTTTGTCTGTATGTTCTAAATATAAATGTAATCCTGCCTTATGTCTTTTTTGGATTTGGAGCCATAAATCTAATCAACACTTTCGCCTATAAAACCCATAAAAATTTAACGGCAACCTATAATATAACCTCCATAGTGGCTCTTATAAGTGCAACGGTTATCACCTTGTACAGTGGTGGCATCAATAGCCCGTTTATTTTCGTGTTGGCACTCATCGTATTCACTGGGTATGTGACCACAAGGTCCTATGGTAAAATATACCTTTATATAAATATGCTGATAATTTGCCTATTATACATTGAAAGTCTTCCTGATTATACTATTGCAGAAAATGTGGTCCCAGAAACGTCCCGTAATCTTTTTAGTTTTCTAAGTATTCTTTTTTCCGTGTATCTATTAGGGGGAGTATTAGGTAAAAATCTTTTAAAGGCGCACCATAACCTATACAAATCAAGGAATGAAATTGAAAAAAGAATCAAGGAAAAGGAAACTTTGTTACGCGAAGTGCATCATCGCGTAAAGAATAATTTACAGACCGTATCGAGCCTCTTAAGTCTTCAATCCAGAAGTATCGAGGACAAAAAAATGAAAAGCATTATTAAAAGCAGCCAAAATAGGGTTATTTCAATGGCCATGGTCCACGAAATGCTTTACATGCGTGATGACCTATCGAAAATTGAATACAAATCGTATGTCAAAGAATTGAGTGAGTTCCTTATCCGGTCATTAAAAGGGGCGGAAAACAAAGTGAAACTGAATATTGATATTCCCGATATAAAGTTGGGTATTGATACTGCTATACCTTTGGGACTGCTAATAAATGAGGCTATTACGAATGCACTCAAATATGGCATTACCGATGAGAATGAAGGTGAGATCAATATTGCCATTAAGCGGGAGAAGAATAATGAATATGTTTTGAATATAGGTGACAATGGTGTTGGTTTCCCCGATTCCGTTGATCATAAAACCACCAAATCACTCGGTTTGAAATTAATACATAATCTTGCCCGTCAGTTAAAGGGGACAATAAGTAAAGATGCTACAAAAAAGGGCACGAATTATATTGTCCGATTTTCTGAGGTAGGTCAGCAGTTCCACTCTGTGGCTTAGGAGTGATAATGGATTGCTATCCAATCAAAAATAATCGTTCTTCCAAGGGTTTGGGTTATGGTTTTATTCCATATATTTAAGTGACTAATTCTAAATAACCCTCCATGCTAAAAAGATTACTCCTATTGGTGCTATTTTGTGGTTCAACACTTAATGGTCAAGACTACTTTTTCAAAAAATTCCATCCTTTTAATACTGAAATTCCAACACCCGAACAATTTTTGGGATATGGCATCGGCGAACATCATACCAGGCATGATTTAATTGTTGCCTATTTGGAAAAGCTTGCCGAAGTTTCGGACAGGGCATCCATTCACTATTATGGCAAGACCCACGAAGGTCGAAAATTGGTAATATTGACAATTACAAGTCAGGATAATCTGGCTAACCTTGATAACCTGAAACAACAACATTTGGCATTTACGGATCCCAATGGCAAGGCTACCAATTATGGAGATGTTCCTATATTCATTAATCTTGCGTACAATGTTCATGGGAATGAACCATCTAGCTCTGAGGCGGCCATGCTAACGGCCTATACTTTCGCCGCATCAAACAATCCGGAAGTTTTGGATTACCTAAATAACGCCGTGATTTTTGTGGACCCAACGATAAATCCTGATGGTCGTGATCGCCATACACAGTATGCGAATTCGTATCAAGGAAATCCACTTGTCGCTGACCCCCAAGATGCCGAGCACAACGAATACTGGCCTGGTGGTAGAACCAATCATTATTGGTTCGATTTAAATAGGGATTGGTTGTTAGGTATAAATCCTGAAAGTAGGGGTAAATTAAACTGGTACCATGAATGGTATCCAAACGTAGTTACCGATTTTCATGAAATGGGATCGCAAAGTTCCTATTTCTTCGAACCAATGAAAACCAACGGTTCGTTAAATCCAATAATGCCTAAGGAGAACTATGAAGACCTGAACGATATGTTCGGGGCACAATTTGCCAAAGCGCTTGATAGTATTGGCAGTTTTTATTTTACCAAAGAGGTTTTTGATGGCACCTATCCCGGTTACGGATCCTCCTATCCCGATCTACAGGGTGGTTTGGGATTGTTGTTCGAACAAGCGAGTTCCAGAGGGCATAAACAGACAACGGCTTTCGGTGAAATCAACTTTCCCTTTACCATTAGAAATCAGTATACCTCAAGTATTACCACCGTGAAGACGGCTGTTAAGAATAAGGCTTATATGCGAAAATACCAACAAGACTTCTTCAAAAGTGCCATCACCAATTCTACCAAGAGTAAAATCAAAGGGTATACGTTTGGTGATACCCACGATCAAAATCGCAATAAGGCATTTGTAGATAAACTATTGGTACATAAAATAGATGTATATAAGTCGGGTAACAAATACGTTGTCCCTACAAAACAGCCCCAATATCGAATGGTGCAAACGATGTTCGAGACTTATTCAAAATATCGTGACAGTGTTTACTATGATGCTTCCGCATGGTCTGTGGGTAATTTTTATAATATGAAATATAAACCTGTGACCTCGTTGAACCTGGGTGATAAGATTACAACCACGGATAATTTGGTCAATGTTTCACCGGTACAAAAATCTAATTATGCCTATGTCATCGATTGGGATGATTATAATGCCCATGCAGCATTGAATTTCCTCCAGACAAATGGCTTAACTGTATCTTCCGCTTTTAAACCATTTACCACAAAAGTAGGTTCCGAAAGCAAATCGTTCAACTATGGCGCATTAGTCATTCCTGTGAGTCTTCAAAAGAAAGATGCCAATACAGTATTCCAATTAGTTCAAAAGGCCCAGAATAAATATCAGGTCCCTGCATATGGAGTAAATTCCGGTTATAATCTGAAAGGAATTGATTTGGGAAGTAGCTATGTGTCGGCCTTGAAAAAACCGAAGGTAGCTATGCTTATAGGTAATGGTGTGCGTTCATATGAGGCCGGGGAGGTGTGGCATCTATTGGATACTCGGGTGCACATGCCCATTACTAAAATACCAATGCGAAATTTCAATAGGGCCAATATTGATAAGTACAAGACCTTGGTCTTGGTATCTGGGAATTACAGTTTCACAGAGAAGCAACAAGCTAAAATCAAAGATTGGGTAAGCAAAGGCAATACGCTCATAACTATTGGTACAGCCACCAAATGGGCTATAGATAAGAAGTTGGTAAAAGAAAAATTGACCAAACCTGAAAAGGATACCACAGCAACTGTAGAACGTAAATCTTATATCGATGCCCGTGAAAACCTGGGTAAGGAGAGCGTTGGGGGAATCATCCTAAAAGTGGATATAGATACAACCCATCCCCTAGCCTTTGGCTATCATGACAGTTCGATCCCCGTTTACAAAAATAATACAGTTTGGATGGCGCCAAGTAAAAATGAATATGCTACTGTTGGTAAGTATGCAGAAAATCCACATATAGACGGATTCATTACAAAGAAAAATATGGAGGAATACCTAAAACCTTCAGCCTCATTAGTCGTCAGTAAAGTGGGCAGCGGTAGGGTTATATTATTTGCAGATAATCCAAATTTTAGGGGCTCATGGTACGGTACCAATCGCCTCTTTTTGAATGCCTTGTTCTTAGGGGACAAAATCAGGGTTCCATCAAGAGATTAAGCCAACCGAACATAACAATAAACACAAGAACAATAAATGAAAAAAATCAATATTCTATTAGCCACTCTGCTCTTTTGGAGTATAAATATAGTAGCCCAAAGTGCCGCGGGAGATGGCCCACACTCCCAACTGATTATTCGCGGGGTAATGCTTATCAATGGAAATGGGGCACCACCGCAGGGCCCAATAGACATTGTGGTTGAGAATAATATCATAAAAAAAATACAGGTTGTAGGTTACCCGGGTGTCGCCATCAAGGAAGACAACCGACCACAATTGAAGGCTGGTGGTAAGGAACTCGATTGCACAGGCATGTATTTGATGCCCGGATTTGTAGACATGCACGGGCATATTGGTGGAAATGCCCAAGGGGCCGATTCAGAATATGTTTTTAGACTATGGATGGGACATGGAATCACTACGGTTCGCGAACCTAGTGGACGTGGGGTGGATTTTACCCTCGATTTAAAGCAAAAAAGCGCCAAGAATGAAATCGTTGCACCTAGAATTTTAGCTTATACTGGTTTCGGACAGGGCAATGGCGGACCTATTACTTCGCCAGAAATGGCCCGTGAATGGGTACGAAACAATGCTAAAAAAGGTGCAGACGGTATAAAGTTTTTTGGTGCTGAACCCGAGATTATGGATGCGGCCTTACGTGAAAATAAAAAACTGGGTTTACGATCCGCATGCCATCATGCCCAATTGAATGTTGCACGTTGGAATGTATTGCATTCGGCTAGGGCGGGACTTACTAGTATGGAACACTGGTACGGACTTCCAGAAGCCCTGTTCGAAGACAGGACAGTTCAGGATTATCCATTGGATTATAATTATAATAACGAACAACATAGATTCGAAGAAGCGGGTCGTTTATGGCAGCAAGCTGCAAAACCGTACTCGGAGCATTGGAATGCGGTAATGGACGAGCTCCTTGCATTGAATTTCACCCTAGACCCAACTTTTAATATCTATGAGGCCAGTCGTGATTTGCAAAGGGCAAGACGAGCTGAATGGCATGAGGACTATACGCTGCCCTCACTTTGGGACTTTTACCAACCCAGTAAAATTTCACACGGTTCATATTGGCATGATTGGGGCACCGAACAAGAAGTGGCCTGGAAAGAAAACTATAAATTATGGATGACTTTTGTAAATGAATATAAGAATAGAGGTGGCAGGGTTACTGCGGGGTCTGACTCAGGATTTATTTTCCAGTTGTATGGCTTTGCCTATGTACGCGAATTGGAATTATTACGTGAGGCAGGTTTTCATCCTTTGGAAATCATACGCTCCGCTACCCTAAATGGTGCTGAAGCATTGGGTATTGATGATAAGGTAGGAACTGTAACTGTGGGTAAATTGGCAGACTTTGTGGTAGTCGAAGAAAATCCTCTTAAAAATTTAAAGGTATTATATGGTACAGGAGCTGTCAGATTAACCGAGGATAATGAAGTTGTTCGGGTCGGAGGGGTCAAATACACCATAAAAGATGGAATTGTATATGATGCCAAGGCCTTATTGAAAGAAGTTAAGGATATGGTTGATATTGAAAAGAAAAAATTGAACTATAAAATTTTACAGCCGGGTATTAAGGAATAGCTTACTAAAATATTGAACATAATGACCCCTTATCCGAATTCGGATAAGGGGTCATTTCATTTATAATTATGTATTATTTCTTCACCGGTATTTTAATGGGTTGTAAAAATCCTTTTGTTTTAGGAAAAACAATACCGTTCACGATAAACAAAGCAACTGGGATTAAAAGAATAAAAAGTATCATACTATGTAGGTTTTGGAATATCATTCTGGGAACAAAATTCGTTTAGGTTCAAATCAATTATTACTAAACTAATTTAGGCTTGTCCTTTTTAGTGGTAAAGGCCAAAGCTTTTTTTATACGCGAATTTTTGAATTTGTATAAACGCGCAACACCTTTTTCCGAAGTAATCTTAATTTCTTTACTATCGCTAGTAGTGATAATCCCACTATCCAAAACAATCCCCATTTTAATAGGCTCCACTGTATCATTTGTTTTAGTGTTTTGCGCTAGCGCCGTTAGACCGAAAAAAAGAACAAGAATTAAGGTAAAAATAGCTTTCATAATATCGACTTGGGTTACATAAATTTAACGCCAAATGAAGCCTATGGGGATCCGGAAAACGGTGAAAAGCCCTTATTTTTCGGTTATCGGGAAAAGTTTGGATGAAGTGATGGAAATGCTCGATGAAATAAAAACAAGTCCATTTCAACTCACCGAGTGTATATGTATTTAATCGGTATTCCAATACGTATTTGTTGTGTACTATTAAAAGTATATAACCCTTGTTGAGGTATGTATGGAAGATTAGGCAGCCGTCCTACTTTTTTATCGGTGCTAATAAGTTATAGATCACTTCAACGCGACCAGATATGTGCTTTTTGTCCCTAAGGGCTGGCAAATGGGGCTTTAACCGTAGCCATATTGAAAGTAAAATGATTACGGTGATCCAAATGGCCATAATTGGCTTTATTTAGAACCTAATAAGGATAGTGTTAGTTACAATTAGCACCTATTAGTTCGGCACATTGGTATTTGATATTGTCAATGGGGTTAATCCAGAATGGGGATAAAAAGCGAAGTGAATTATTTAAGTACGGCGAGATTCTTATGCTAATTTCGGTCTATCCCTTCTTGTCATAAAAGCCAAAGCTCTTTTAATTTTGGTATTCTTGTACATATAGATACTTGCAGTATCACCTCTTTTAGCCTGTCTCAATTTAAAAGACGAAATAAAAACGTGACTAGGCTTGAGCGAGGCATCTATGACTGTCAATGCTAATCCCTTTTCAATTGTGGTTATTCTATTCTTTTGGTGATTGTCTTGGGCATGGGATACAAAGCCCATAACTAATAATAAAGTTACTACAAATAAAAAGTCTCGCATGGTCAATAGTAGATTTGGTCCATTATGATAACTTAGGGAGTCCTATCCAAGCATTCCAAAATTCGATTAAAAGTAAACTTTTATCGATAAAGTGTGCTTTTCCCGATGAAATGCATGTTTTTATCGTGGAAAACCACATTTAGTAATACCGTTTATCGATTATATATGCATTTCAACGATGATTATTAAGGGGTTTGTAAGTCAATAATACTCAAGTTTCAGTCCAAACTATTTATACTGGCCTTGGCTACCTGATATTGTCGTTAACCCTGCATTGACCAATTGAATCTTACCTATCCCATTTCTTTTCGTAAGACCTGCAAAGGTGAACTACGAATGACACTCCTGCTATTAAAAAGGCCAATTGCCAAAACCAATAGCGTAATTCCCGGTAATAGAATGGAAAAAGGTTCCATGGCAGGTACAAATGATGTCTCAAATACGAATACTGCCAGTAATTGACTCCCCAATAATGAGAGCAAAATTCCGGTGCTGCTACCCAAAACACCCAAATATAGATACTCCAATGCTGTAATTTTTAATATCTGTTGACTACGCGCCCCCATTGTGCGAAGTAGGACACTTTCTTTTATACGCTGATACTTACTGTTACGAACAGAGCCTATCAAAACGATAATACCTGTAAAAATGCTGAATAGTGCCATAAAGTTTATGGCCCATGAAATCTTATCCAAAATACCTTCGATAATGGTTATTACCTGCCTTAAATCGATAATTGAGACATTGGGAAATCTACGTACAAGTTCCCGCTGTAATTGGGCCGAAGAGCTTTCATCACCGACGTTGGTCGTAAGTATATTGAATTGAGGGGCGTTTTCAAGTACACCCTTTGGAAAGACTATAGAGAAATTCAATTGCATACGAGCCCAGTCCACCTTTCGAATGCTGCTTACCACGGTTTCCATTAATACACCCTGTACATTGAATACGATAATGTCTCCTAGGGTGACTTGTGCATCTGCCGCTACATTATCTGATAATGAAATAGGTATAGGCTTATCGATTTGG
The DNA here is from genome assembly GCA_018679695.1 of Maribacter sp. GTDB lineage: Bacteria > Bacteroidota > Bacteroidia > Flavobacteriales > Flavobacteriaceae > Maribacter_A. The sequence continues at coordinate 19,721 of JAHHKH010000295.1, read as the reverse complement.
TTATTCTCAGCTACCCACTCCCCTTCCATTAAAGTTTCCGAAGCGACTAATGAATCGCGATAAGTTACCCTGAATTCATGATACAAAATCCATTTATTCATTGTTGTAACAGAATCGGAACGCATATCATTTATCTCCCGTCCTTTAATGCTATGTAGCCTCATAGTAACAATTGGTATGTTATCTATAATTGGAAACCCTTTAGGCACTAAACTGTTAACAATATCCTCTTTCTGTTGCGTTTGTACGTCAAGTAAAATAATATTAGGATTCTGATTACTTTCATCCAAAGTGGTTTTGGCCAATAAAATATCTTTAGTAAAATAGAGCGTACTTATTAAAAATGTGCCAACTCCAATGGCCAAAATGAGCACCATCGTCTGGTTATTCGGACGATATAGATTCAAGAGACTCTGTCGTGCGATAAAGCCCCAGGAGGAAGGAAAAAACTTCTTTATGAACTTCATAAACAAGGTAGCGATACCTGACAGTACAGAAAAGGTCACTACAATACCCAACACAAAAGCCAAGGCCAAACTCCAGCTTTTAAGTAACCAAAATGAAAATAGGTAAACAAAAATTAAAATCAACACCATCACGAAAACCGACATTTTTCGAAATTTCGTATTTACCCCTTCCTGGATACGCAGTACTTGTAAAGGAGAGACATACCAGGTGCCCAATAAGGGAGACAAAGCAAATAGAACCGACATGGAAATACCTAGTAAAAGTCCCAAAATGACAGGTTGTGCGGACAAGGTAACCTGCACCTCAAAAGGTAAAAACTCTTGGAAAATAATGGGAAAAAGTTGCTGAAGTGCTAGACCGGCCAATGCACCCAATAATCCCCCAATGAAGCCAAGGGTTATTATTTGGATCAGATAAATCAAAAACGTCTGTTTACGTGTAGCCCCAAGGCACTTGAGTACGGCCACGGTCTTCAACTTTTCCTTGATATAAATATGCACTGAACTAGCGATACCCACACAACCTAGCAATAACGCAATAAAGGCAACAAGATTCAAAAACTTGCCTACATTCTCATAGCGTCGACCTAAACGCTGACTGGTTTGAACATGGGTATCCATATCAGCATTTTCAAGATCCAGTTTGGGATCAACTTCCTGATACAATTTATCCAGATCGGTATCGGCCTTTGCGGTAAAATAATAATTGTACCCTACACGGCTTCCCTTTTGCAATAACCCAGTAGCTTCAATAAAGTGATATGGAATTATTACTGGAGGAGCTACAGATGCTGAAATTGCCGTACTCCCAGGAGCCGATTTCAATGATCCGATAATCGGAAATGTCAAATTTCCAATCTTAATGCTATCCCCTTTTTGTAATTGAAACTGCAACATCACCGTGGCATCTACCAAAGCGCCATTCTCCCTTGCATATTCCCTTCCCGCAGATTCAGGTGTGGTCTCTAACTCACCATAGAATGGAAAATCGCCTTCGATTCCCCTTACTTGGATCAATTTGGTCGTATTTCCTTTTGGGAAGGCTGCCATAGAAACAAATTTGACCTCCTTCGCCTGGGCCCCGCCCAAAGAATCAATAATCGACAATACCGTTTCATTGGGTGATTGGTTACTATCAATAAGATAATCGGCACCCATAAGTGCCTTGGATTGCCCTTGGATACTCTCCTTTAAATTTTCACTAAAAGACTGTATGGATACTACAGCAGCGATACCTAGAACTATCGATGCCATAAAAAGAACCAATCTTCTACTACTGGCCCTACCATCGCGGAATGCCATCCTCACCAACCAATTAAGATTGGTTTTTCTTATATATACATGAAAATCATTCATGAAAGTACAATGTTCCCGTTCGCTACTATTTTACCTCCTTTTAATCGAAGGATATGTTGGTTCTTTTTCGCTAGCTCAAGATCATGGGTAACAATGACCAGGGTCGTACCCGCTTCCTTGTTAAGTTCAAACAACAAGTCCACCACTTTTTCACCGGTTTCTTCATCAAGATTACCAGTAGGTTCGTCAGCAAATAAGATAGATGGTGAATTTGAAAAAGCACGTGCCAATGCAACTCTTTGTTGTTCCCCACCAGAAAGTTGTGAGGGATAATGATGTATTCTGTCTGCCAGGCCTACTTTACCCAAAAGTTCCCTAGCCTTGATTCCAGCGTTTTTTCCACTCTGCAGTTCCAAAGGAACACTCACATTCTCTAGGGCTGTTAATGTTGGCAAAAGCTGAAAATCCTGAAAAATAAAACCTACATGCCTATTCCTTAATAATGCACGTTGGTCCTCGTCGATAGTTCCTAGTTCCGATCCACATAGTTCTATGGTTCCAGAATCGATCTGGTCAAGTCCAGCACAGAGCCCTAATAAAGTGGTTTTTCCGCTCCCAGAAGGACCCACAATTGCGAAAGTGTCGCCTTCTTCTATAGCAAAGGAGATCTCATCCAATACTGTTAGTTCCCTATCGCCACTTTTATAGGTTTTCTTTAGATTATGAACGTTTAATATCTTTGCCATATCGCAATTTTAGAGTTACTTTGGACCAAAGGGACAAAATAAGGAAATGATTTTGATATATTCACCTCGAACCTATGCGCACAATCTTAAAGTTTAGTTATTTTTTAGTGTTTTTTCTTTTGGTTTCTTGCGGCGATAAAACCAAAAAAACGGAAGAAGTCGAAAGAAATGTCATTGCAGTTGATGTAAAAGATTCGGATGAAGTTGTAAAAAAGGTCATTCTCTTTTTCGGGAATAGCCTAACTGCCGGTATGGGTTTGGATCTAGACGAAGCTTTCCCTGCTATTATCCAAAAGAAAATCGATTCACTACAGCTAAACTATGAGATCATCAATGCCGGTTTAAGTGGGGAGACCACAGCTAGTGGAAAGAACAGATTGAATTGGGTCTTGAAGCAAAAGGTCGATATTTTCGTTTTGGAATTGGGTGCCAATGACGGTTTACGGGGCATCCCATTGGAAGAAACCTACAAGAACCTACAAGCCATTATTGATGCGGTACATGGAAAAAATCCTAAAACCAAGATTATTCTTGCAGGAATGCAGATTCCCCCAAATATGGGTGCTGACTATACCGCTGAATTCAGGGAGATTTTTCCAGACCTAGCTAAGAGAAATAATTTGCATCTCATACCCTTTCTATTGGATGGCGTAGCTGGAAACCCCGAATTGAACCAAGACGACGGTATTCACCCAACGGTAGAGGGACAACAAATCGTTGCCAATAATGTGTGGATTATTTTGAAGGAAATAGTAACGCTGTGAATTGGCCTTGCCAACATTTACCATAAAATTGGTAACACCATGGAAACCAATTATCATTCTTTAAAAAAGAACCCAATCCAAAAATATCAATTAAGTACTGTTGAGATAAACTAAAAAAGTGTGATTCAATCACGTATGAGCACAACTTTACAACATCGTACCTAATTATTCCTCTAGGAAGGATCTTGAATTTTCCAAGGTGGATTTTTACGATTTTCCCCAGCATAAAAAAGAATAAGGTTATTCCCATCCAAATCCTTTAGACGTGCCTCTCTCCACAACCATTTCTTGTCGGTGGGCATTTCTTGGAATGCCAATCCTTCTGCCCGCATTCCTTTTACTTGGACATCTAAATCATTACATTCAAAATAAACATAGACACCCTCACCCTTTGGTAACTGATCAACTTGATGAATGGAAAAAGTGGAGTCCCCTACTGGGCATTCAAATCGTGCATAATGTGGTAAGGCCCCAACAATTAACTTTAACCCTAATTTTTGATAGAATGGAATTGATTTTTCCAAATCCAAGGAGGGTACTGTTACCTGATTGAGGTTCATTTAACCTTATCCAATATTTTTCCTTTGCTTACTTCACCAATAACAATAACATCCTTGGATGCCTCATACTCTTTGATGGCCCTAAGCATTTGTTCCTTGGTATCTCTACGTATTTTAACGCCAGCCTTGGAACCTCTATTTCTTATTTCTATATAAAAACCGTCTCTTAATTCAGTCGGTTTTGTTGCGGGTCTACCCATAATCTAATTTATAATCTAAGTTAATGTATGTGTTTTCTTTTTCAGCAAATATCACGCCACATAGTGATAGACGCAATAATATTAGTGAAACATACAGTAAAACCTGTATAAAACATAACAATTTTCAAGTTATTTATTAAGTATTCATGAACAAAAGGCTTATTTATGCTAATTTTAAGATACTTATAACATAATTAAAGTTAATTGCTTTAATAAATTAACTCAATTGAAAAGAATCTATTCATATTGCTATTTTACTAAACACGCTGGTAATAATTAAATTTAAAGCTAGAAAAGTAAACTAATGATCATCAAAGAAAAAATAATATACAAAGACGCTTTCAAAAAAGAGTTTGAAGGTGTCATCGTTTGGGATGATTCCATGAATGGTAAAAAACCGGGAATATTGGTATCCCATATGTGGAGCGGGCAATCTGAGTTTGAAGTTGATAAAGCAAAAGCATTGGCCGAATTGGGTTATGTGGGTTTTGCCATTGATAATTATGGAAAAGGACGAAGAGCGAATGGGCCCGAAGAGGCACAAGTGCTCATGGATGAATTAAACGGTAATAGGCCATTACTTTTAGACAGAATGCTATTGGCCGTGGAAACCCTAAAAAAACATAAGGAAGTAGACGCATCAAGAATCGGAGCCATCGGATTTTGCTTTGGTGGCAAATGTATTTTGGACCTGGCAAGATCGGGAATCGATATCAATGGCGTTGTAAGTTTCCATGGTTTGTTGGACCCTCCCCCTGCTCATCCTAAAAAAGAAATCAAAAGTTCAGTTCTCGTATTACACGGTTGGGAAGACCCGATGGCATTGCCAGATGATATGGTTAAACTTTCGCATGAATTGAATACGTATAATGCCGATTGGAATATTCATATGTATGGCCATACAGGCCACGCATTTACTAATCCAAAGGCAACTTTTCCTGAAAAAGGTTTGTTCTTTGAACCAAGGTCCAATAAACGTTCCTGGAATTCAATGGTATATTTTTTTAATGAAGTTTTTGGTAGATAGTTAAAGGATAAAATTAACATACTTTAACGAGAGTAGTTGTAAGCATGTATAAAAATGAACAACCAAGCAAAAAAAAGAAACTATGTATAAAGTAACGCTTTTGGCTATCGCCATTTTATTCTCAACAAGTTGTGAATCCAAAGTAAGGAACAACAAACAAGATCATATTGGTAAGACCCATCAAGAACCTATTAAGCTATCAGCGGAAGAATTACAAAAATATGATGTGGCCTATTTTGCAAGCGGATGTTTTTGGTGTGTTGAAGCAATTTATGAAGATGTTATAGGTGTAAAGGAAGTTATTTCAGGTTATTCTGGAGGTACAGAGGCCAATCCTACCTATGAACAGGTTGGTCGTGGTTTGACCAGTCATGCTGAAGCTGTGAAAGTTTATTATGATTCAAATGAGGTTTCTTTTGAGACTCTGGTAAAGGTGTTTTTTGGTTCACATGACCCCACAACCCTGAATAGGCAAGGCCCTGACCGTGGCCCGCAGTACCGTTCCATTGCTTTTTACTCCAATGACTCGGAGAAAAATATCATAGAAAATTACATTGCACAATTAAAAAAAGACAAGGTTTATAATCGTCCTATAGTTACCCAAGTGGAAAAATTCACGAAGTTCTATGATGCGGAGGATTACCATCAGGATTATGAAAGGTTAAATCCAAACAACCCATACATCATCAATATTTCAATTCCCAGATACAAGAGATTCGCAGCGAAATATCCTGAATTATTGAAAAAAAGCGCCCATTAGATAATTATCATATTATCATAAAAAATTCAATAGCGACTTTAATAGGTCGCTTTTTTTTATTTATGGGTTTTAGCGGTTATCTTTAAATGCTTAAATCATAAATAAATATGAACTCACTGAAAACCAATCACCCCTATCTTTTTGCCTTATTAATAAGTTCGCTTTTTTTGAGTTGCAACCAAGTCGAAAAAGATACTACACCATGGATTGAAATCTTTGATGGAAAAACCCTAAATGGATGGACCCAAAAAGGAGGGGAAGCCAATTATATGGTTCGGGAAGGGACAATTGTTGGTAGTACTGTTAGGAATACCCCAAACTCGTTTATGACAACCGATAAAATGTATGGCGATTTTATTCTGGAATTGGAATATTTGGTCGATTCCAGCATGAATTCGGGCATTCAGATCAGAAGCAATAGCTTCCCTCACTATAGAGAAGGAAGGGTTCATGGCTATCAAGTTGAGATAGACCCTTCCGATCGGGCCTGGAGTGCAGGTATTTACGACGAAGGAAGAAGAGGTTGGTTGAATAACTTGATTGATAATCCTGAGGCGCAAAAAGCGTTTAAGCAGAACGATTGGAACCACTATCGGATTGAAGCTATTGGTGATACATTAAAAACATGGATCAATAATATTCCCGCGGCACATTTGATCGATGACAAAACACAAAGTGGATTCATTGGTCTTCAGGTACATAGTATCGGGGAGAAGCAAAAAGAAGGCACTGAGATTATTTGGAAAAACATAAAAATACTAACCGATAGTCTTTCAAAATACACCAAAAAAACACCCCTTGTTCCGATAGTCACGAAGAACAATGTAGCGGTCGATGAGCGTAAGAATGGTTGGGAAATGCTTTGGGATGGTAAAACCACCACGGGTTGGAGAGGCGCACGATTGGATGAATTCCCTGAAAGAGGTTGGGAGATTTCAGATGGGGTTCTTACCGTATTAAGTTCCGGTGGAGCGGAATCGGCAGCAGGTGGCGACATCGTAACAAAGGAAGTTTATGGTGATTTTGAACTCATGGTTGATTTTAAAATTACCGAAGGGGCCAATAGTGGGATCAAATATTATGTAGATACCGACCTCAACAAAGGACCCGGATCTTCAATTGGGCTTGAGTATCAAATCCTGGACGATGAACGTCATCCCGATGCCAAAAAAGGAAATCATGAGGGAAGTCGTACATTGGCATCATTATATGACCTTATCCAGGCTTCCATAGACAAACCAGTTAATCCCATAGGGGAGTGGAACACCGCTCATATCATCGCCAAAGACGATCATATTGAACACTGGTTAAACGGAATGAAGGTATTGGAATACGAGCGAAAAAGCGAGACCTACAGGAAATTGGTATCAGAAAGCAAATATGTAAAATGGCCTAAATTCGGTGAAGCTGAAAAAGGTCATATCCTGCTTCAGGATCATGGAGACCGGGTAAGTTTCAAAAACATAAAAATAAGACCAATCACAAAAAAATAACCGATGACCACACGAAGAGATTTTATAAAAAAAACAACATCAGGTGCTGCTGCGATCACGCTAGGCGGACTTGTTTTACCCTCAATGGGATATGCTAATATTCTAGGTGCCAATGATCATATAAACTGTGCCGTAATTGGAATTCGGAGTCGGGGTAAAGCACATGTAAAAGCAATCAATGCAGATACGAACGCCAAGGTACTTTATAGCTGTGATGTTGATGATATAATTCTTGCAGAACATAATGCATGGTGCCAAGACAATATTGGATATGTCCCAAAGGTTGAAAAGGATTTTCGAAAAATTTTGGAGGATAAGGAGGTCGACGCCGTCTTTATAGCCACACCGGAACATTGGCATGCACCGATGGCTATCATGGCCATGCAGGCTGGCAAACATGTTTATGTTGAGAAACCTTGTAGCCATAATCCGTATGAGAATGACCTATTGGTGGCCGCCCAAAAAAAATATGGGAAGAAAGTACAAATGGGTAACCAACAGCGCTCTGCGAGCACTTCAATCAAAGCAATTGAGGAAATCAAAGCTGGTATTATTGGCGACGTTTTTAAGGGAGAGGCCTATTATTCCAATAATCGTGGTTCAATTGGAATTGGCAAAAAAATTGAAGTCCCTAAAACCTTGGATTGGAAGCTGTGGCAGGGCCCTGCACCCAAAACGGAGTATAAAGACAATATTCATCCCTACAACTGGCATTGGTTCAGAAATTGGGGTACCGGTGAAATTCATAATAACGGCACCCATGAAATAGATATCTGTCGTTGGGCACTAGGAGTTGATATACCTGAAAAAGTGACTTCTTTCGGTGGCAAATATACCTACAAAGATGATTGGGAATTTGTAGACAATCAGCAAGTCACCTATCAATTCAAGAACAACAGGTTTATTACTTGGACTGGCCACAGTCGTGGCATCATGAAGCCTAAAAGACCGGGCAGGGGTGCAACTATTTATGGTAATAAGGGATCAATAGAACTTAGTCGAAATGCCTATAAACTTTACGGTTTGGATGGCGAACCCATCAAAGTTGAATATGAACAAACCAAAAGTGCCACAACCAATACCAGGGGTGAAGGCGGATTAGATGTTAACCATGTAGGTAATTTCTTCGATGCCATCCGAATGGATACCTCTTTAAAGGCCGATATCAATGATGCAAGTATTTCAACCATGCTCTGCCATTTGGGAAATATGGCACAAGATGCCGGGGAAACATTGAAAATTGATTCGACCACCGGTAAGGTCTTGAACAATGAAAAAGCAATGCAGAATTGGAAAAGGGAATATCAAAATGGTTGGGAACCTAAATTATAATAAATGAAACGTAGGGAATTTGTAGTAAAAAGTGGATTGGCTTCGGCAGCTGTTGCTACTTCAACTTCGGTCTTAGGAAACATGAATAGGTACAGTAGTGCCAATGATATGGTAAATATCGGGATTATTGGAACCGGAGATCGAGGGTCAGGTTTAACACCTTTCATCAACCAATTAGACAATTTTAATGTTATTGCTTGTTGCGATACGCTCCCTTTTCGCTTGGAAAACGGACTTGGCAAAGTTGAAGGTAAAGCCCAGGGATATAAGGATTACAGAAAACTTTTGGACAACCAGGATATTGATGCGGTCTTGATTGCAACTCCTTTGAATACACATTCAAAAATTGCCATGGATGCCTTGGATGCCAATAAGCACGTATACTGTGAAAAAACAATGGCTAAAGGTTATGATGGTATTCAGCATCTCGCTGGCAAAGTCAAATCCTCGAATAAAATATTCCAAACAGGACACCAATATCATAGTTCACGTTTATACACACATGTAGTTCGTATGATAAAAAATGGGACGATAGGGAAGATAACCGCTTTCGAATGCCAGTGGAATAGAAATGGAGACTGGCGCAGACCCGTTCCCAGTCCAGAATTGGAACGCGCCATCAATTGGAGAATGTATAAGGAATTTTCAGGAGGTTTGGCTGCTGAACTTTGCTCCCACCAGATTGATTTTGCCAATTGGGTAACCGAGTCAACTCCTGATAAGGTTATGGGATTAGGTGGGGTCGATTATTGGAAAGATGGACGGGAAACCTATGACAACATTCATCTTCTTTATAACTATCCAAATGGTGTGAAGGCCAAATTCACATGTCTGACCAGCAATTCAATGGATGATTATAAAATAAAGGTCATGGGTGATAAAGGCACTATTATACTGGATTACGTCAAAGCATGGTTTTATCCCGAAGGAAAGAAAAACAAAGAAATGGGTGAGGTTGATGGGGTTTCAGGGGCCACGGTTAAATGGGATGAAGGTAAAGGCTACCCCTTGAATATTGACCATGAAGATCCAAGTAAGCAGGCCTTGAGAGACTTTAGGGATAGTATCGTGAACAACACAGAGCCCATTTCAAATAGTACTACAGGGGCAAATGCCGCCATTTGCGTACAGATGGGATTGGATGCCTTGTACAATGGGAAAATAGTGCATTGGAAATCACTGTCAAATGTTGAAGGGCTTTAAATAAGGGGTATTCGAAGTATTTATTCTAAGGAAAAATAGCGTATTAGGATGAAGAAAGCCTTGGGACTTTTTACTTGGCGCAAAGCTATTCTTTCAAGATAACTTCGCTATATTTTGAATTGATTACAATTGATTTACCACTTTTTCCATTGAGGTTATACCCTTTATGAATCGTGGTATTGTTCTGTTTGGTCCTATCCAATCTTAAACCAACGGGCGTGGTTAGTTTAGACATTGTACCGTCTACCTCGATATTAAAAGCCACCTCTGGCAAATCACAGGTCAATTCAGCGTTTTGAAGTGATATATCGATGTCCTTGAAGTTCTTGGAAACTGAATGGATCTTTAAGGGACCCATTTTATTGTTTATAACCACACTTTCCAAAAGTTTATTAATAGTAACATCGGAAGATGTGGTGCTCAACCGTAAGTTGAGCACCTCATTCAAGTCAATATTTTCGGAATAATCGGCCTGTAAAAGTCCATAATTCCATTTTTGTACACTAATAGGCGAATACGATGTGGTGATAGTTGTTTGATCACCATCGATGGTGGCAGCAAGTAAGGTGGAATAGGACAGTCTTGCATTAATATTCTTGGTATTCCCTGCTAATTTGACTTCACCATGACGTACATTCATTTTAATCTTGGTGCCTTTGGGCATTTTGACCTTAATGGTCTTTTTGATCTTGTACTTCCTGTTTTCGCCCTTTGTGGAATAATAAAAAATGTTGGCGTCATTTCTATCTTCCCCATGACGTTCCAGTAGGTGTTCTCTACGCTCAGCCATTTCTTCAGCACGTTTCTCCATCGCTTCAGCTCGCTTTTCCATGGCCATGGCCCGCTCTTCCATTCTTTTCTCCTGAGCCTCTAATCTTTTTTCCATCATTTCCTCACGCCTCTGCTCACTTTCCTGGAGCCGTTTTTCCATAGCCTCTCGCTTAACATCCATTTTGGCGCTCCAGGCTTCCATTTTCTCTTGATATTCCTTGTCAAAACCTTTGTCAAATTTCTTCTGCCATTTTTTTAAATACTTTTCCCCATCCTTTTTATAGGCTTCATAATCAAATTCCACAGCGGGCACGGGTGGCATAGGCATATCGGAAAGATCTAAATGCATCTCATCGATAAATATTTCAGGCATTTCGGGGATTTCAAAGTGAAATTCAGGAATGTCAATATTAAAATCATGAAGCCCTCCTGTTGAATGTGTAAATAACCAGGAGTTTTGAGCTCCAGTGGAAATTTCTATTTTTTTGCTATTGCCAACAATTTCGATTGTACCTTTTTCAAAGTATTCCGATGCCTCCTCAGGACTTGCACCATCAAGCTCAATGGTCGCCTCAATGGCTATCTGGTCCTTATCCCATGTTTCAAATTCAATATCGGCATTACTTGTATTAATGTCCAAAACTGTTTCGGGATTTACATTGAATACCTCTTTGAATGTTTTACTCTGCTTTTGACCATATACCCCTATAGTCATTAGGGTTATGATCAAAAAAATCGATTTAAACCGCATTAGTTTCATACTGTTCGTTTTTTGATGATTGTACTTCATTTAACTTCTCTTTTAATTTCTGTAATAATTGCAACCGCAATTGCAAATTCTTTATGAGGGCGGCTATGGTCTGGTCATTGGGACCCAGCTGATTCAATTCTTCATTCAGGTTTTTATATTCCATGTTCAATTCAGCCAACCGATCCATATAGCTGTCTACCAATTCTTTATGATCATCAGAGACATTCAATTTCGAAAGTTCAAGATTAATGTTGGCAACATAATAATTTTCCACTTTTTTCAGATCAGGTGAAAGATCACCTAGCGAAATCCCTGTCTTTGATTCTACCCCTGGATCTTTATCTACAATGGTGGTTTTGATCGGTGTATCCCCCCTATTCAGCATAAATAAAGTGCCAATGCCTATCAATACCAAAATCGATGCTGCGATTTTTAATATCCTGAAGGAAGATTTCTTTTGCTGTGGTATCTCTTTATCCAGAAGATCCATAAATCGTTTCTCATGACCTTCGTTCATAACGAATTGCTCATTTTTCTGTTCTTGCTCGAATAACTCTCTAAGATCCCGTGCCATATGCCTTCTCTTTTAATAATTCCTTTAAATAGCTTTTTCCTCGTAGTAACCTTGTCCTGCTCGTTGTTTCAGTCAATTTTAAAACCTCCGAGATTTCCTTATGATCATAACCTTCGATCAAAAACATCATCACCACATATTTATACTTTTCCGGCAACTGATTTATTGCCTTTTTTACCTGATCGATCGTTATATCCTGTTCAACTGTCCAATCATTATCATTATCCTCTGCCACCTGCAAATAGTTTTCATCCAAGGACACCAGCCTATGTTTTTTGGCTTTTAAAAAATCTATGCTTTTATTGATGACTATTCGTTTTAACCATGCCCCAAATGTCACTTCCCCCTTAAATTGATGTATTCTTTGAAACGCCTTTACAAAGGATTCCTGAACCACATCTTCAGCATCGTATGAATTTTGAACATACCGCATCGCCACACAGAACATACCTTTACAGTACTGCTTATAAAGCTGCATTTGGGCCTTTCTGTCATTCGCCTTGCATTGTTCTACGACATCAATTTGAAACATTGTACAGTTTCGTTGTTGGTTTTAGTTGCCTTGTTTTCCTAAGGACGATATAAATATGTTAATGTTGCAAAAAACAATTAATTTTATGCTCAATTAATTCCACTTCCTTGAAACAAGTTACAATAAGCAACCCATTTATTACTTTGATCGTATTGGATTATGGGGCAATTATCCAAAAATTATTGGTAAAAGATAACGAGGGTATATATACCAATGTGGTTGTTGGTTTCGATTACCCAAGTAAGTATCCTTCGGATACTGCCAGCTTAGGAGCATGTGTTGGTAGATATGCTGGACGTATTTCGAATGGCGGTTTTACTTTGGATAGGAAGAACTATTCATTACATACAGAGGGAGGTATACATCTACATGGGGGCAAAAAAGGTTTTGGTAAAAAATATTGGACCATAGAAGAGGTAAACCATGGTGATGAACCCTTCGTTCGACTTTCTTATTTGAGTAAGCATTTGGAGGAGGGTTACCCCGGTAATCTTAAAGCCACGGTAACCTACAAAATACGCAATAATGAGTTACATATAATCCATGAGGCTACTACAGATTCAACTACGGTAGTCAATTTGACCAACCATTCCTATTTTAAGCTGGACGACGAGAATATTATTGATCATTATTACCTGAAGTTAAATTGTCCAGAAGTCGTAGAAACGAAAAAAAATTTATTGCCCACAGGAAAATTAATTCCTGTTACTGGTACTAAATATGATTTTCTTTCGGAACAACAAATAGGCCTGACCAGATTGGATACCCCTTTCGCCACAGATGACCATAGTAGTTTCGCCGCCATGGTATCCTCTAAAAAATCAGGGATTTCCATGGAGGTAAGTACCAACCAAAGGGGTATGGTCGTGTATACACCTATCAGCTTTCCTGCTATCTGTTTTGAGACACAAAACTTTCCCGATGCTCCGAATCATGAACATTTTCCAACCAGTGTACTTAGGCCCGGTGAGACTTATCGAAATGCATCGGTCTTTAAATTTGATTTAGTAACTTAGGGCGAACTACCTAAAAAATCATAGGATGAAAAAATTAAAATGGTTATTGCTTGTTTTAGTTGCATTGATTGCCCTGTTTGTGTTTGTGGGAATGCCCTATATGAAAGATCAAACCAAAAAACATAGTCCCCAAATAACCAATACCTATACAGAAAACGGTCTCGACCTCTCGGTAAACTATTCCAGCCCGTCAAAGAAAGACAGGGTAATTTTCGGGGAACTAGTGCCTTATGATGTGGTTTGGCGAACAGGTGCGAACGAACCTACCACATTTACCACTGGTACAGCTATCAAGATAATCGATAAAGAGCTGCCTGCTGGCACTTATTCGTTTTGGACAAAACCGGGTAAGGATAGTTGGGAAGTGATATTCAATAAAGAGATTCCCGATTGGGGCGTGACCATACTAAGCGGCGGTAAAAAAACCACGAGGAATATGGAAGCCGATGTGGTAAATGTAAATGTGCCATCGGAACAAATAGTCGGCATACAGGAAAAGCTTAATATTGGTTTCGAGAATGGTGAACAGCTCTACCTAGTACTTTCATGGGATCAAACGAAAATAAAAGTGCCAATCAACAAATAGGATTTACGTTGGTCAAGTGCGTTTGGCCCAATCGCAATCACCAAAAACGGTGGGTAATTGTATATCAATAAAAAATATAACTTTGCCACACCATAAATCAACTCAATGCATCCTATCACAGACGCACTGCTTTCTATAGTCGTTCCTTTATACAACGAGGAGGAAAACGCAGTTTTACTTACCCAAAAGATTCATGAAAGTCTTGTTGGCTATAAATACCAGATCATTTATATAGATGATTTCTCAACCGACAATACACGTAGTGTAATTAAAAAGATGGATGATGACAAAGTGCATCTCATTGAACTTAAAAAGAATTATGGGCAGAGTTTGGCCTTGGCCGCAGGATTGGATTATGCTGAAGGGGAATATGTCATCACCATGGATGGGGATCTCCAAAATGACCCGAGTGATATTCCCCAAATGTTGGAATATGCTGTGAATCAAGAATTTGATGTAGTTACCGGGATACGGCAAAAAAGAAAGGATTCCTTAGTGAAAAAAATCCCCTCTAAAATAGCCAACTTTTTAGTACGTAGAGTTACCAAACTTGACATTAAGGATAACGGCTGTGCACTAAAAGTATTCAACAAGGACATTGCCAAAGAGCTTAATTTATATGGCGAAATGCATCGTTTTATAACATTACTGGCCCACTTGGAAGGTGCCCAATTAAAACAGGTTCCTGTAAAACACCACGCACGAAATGCGGGTGTTTCAAAATACGGTTTGGAACGTGTTTTCAAGGTAGTGGCAGACATGATGTTATTACTCTTTATTCGCAAATACTTTCAACGGCCCATCCACCTTTTCGGCATATTTGGATTCTTGATGATATTATTGGGCGTGCTTATTAATGTCTATCTTCTCATTGTTAAGTTAGGTTTTGGAGAGGATATTGGAACGCGACCATTGTTGATTTTTGGACTCATGTTCATTTTAGCGGGAATACAGCTTTTTACTATAGGCATAGTAATGGAATTACTGATAAGGACATATTACGAATCGCAGAAGAAAAGACCTTACAGAATTAAAAAAGTTACGGTTGGAGACGGGATTGCGTAAGAAACTTACAACAATAGCTAAAATTGCAATCAGTGCAATTCTTATCTATTTTATATTCACAAAGGTCGATTTCAAACAGGTTCTGGATATCATTAAAGGAACCAAGCCAGAATATCTATTACTGGCTATTTCGTTTTTTATAGTCTCTAAGATTATCGCTTCCATTAGACTCAATCTGTATTTTCACGAATTAGGGATTAAACTGACCCAAAAGAGTAATTTGGAATTATACCTATTAGGCATGTTCTATAATCTCTTTCTTCCAGGTGGAATTGGCGGTGATGCCTATAAGGGGTACTTGATTAAAAGGAATTTTGAAATAGATACCAAAAAAGTAGTTTCGGTACTGGTGTTAGATCGGCTCAGCGGACTATTATTATTGTTTATCTATGCCTGTATTTTGGCCCTTTTTCTAAAAAGCAGCTGGTTTGATAAATTTCATATTCCCATAATTGTATTGGGCCTATTATCCATTGTCGTTTTTTGGTATTTGAATAAACGATTTTTTAGTTTTGTGATTCCGGTATTCTGGAGGTCCTTTGCACTATCGGCAATCGTACAATTGGCCCAATTGATCAGTGTATTATTTATCTTGCGGTCATTGGCGATACAGACCAGCGAAATTGCATATCTGTTCATTTTTCTCATTTCCTCGATTGTTTCGGTCTTACCATTGACTATCGGTGGCATTGGAAGTAGGGAGGTGACATTCTATTATGGGGCAACTCTTTTGGCTTTGGAAGAGAACACATCTATTGGTATTAGCATGGTATTCTTTCTGATCACGGCCTTTGTTTCATTAGCTGGAATTGTTTATCACTTCAAAAAAATCAAGCTAAAAACAATAAGTCAATAAATATGCACCAAGTGCATTTTTCTTATTACCCTCTTTCGGGTATCGGGGTTTAGGAATCTTCCCTGTAATCTGGTAATCCTGAATTGTTTTTCTGTCAATTGCCGATCCCAATCAAAACCCGATTCCCTTAATTCTTTTAATTCCTGGTCATTCGCATAGACCCAAATGTTCTTTTTATTCGCCAATTGCCCTATTGATGCGATTTTGACCGGTCTTTGATTGTAAAAATCCAATCCCCAAGTGTGGTTTTTCGAAATTTTATAAATATTGTCTGTGGAAATTCTTTGCCTTTCAATGGTATTGGCCATTGTTGAACCCGCTTGATATTCCAATAGAGACGGGTAGAAATGGGTGTTCAGCACACCGTTTAGGAGTACTGAACTTATCGCTGAGACAGTAATGATCCTAAAATAATAATCTTCACGTTTTAGGGCATAGTAAATTATGAATATGCCCAAAACAATAATCCAGATGTATTTATTGTAGTTTCCGGTTTTGAAGATATAAAAGTAAATAAATAGGCTAGCAATAAAGACAATTGACAGTATGAAATACTGGAAGCCTAAAAGCAATTTCTTAGTCCTTTGGCTGCCCGCCTCATGTAATCCACATAAATAAGCTGCGGTAAGTACAGCGAACAAGGGCATTACAATATTCAAGTAGTGCGGTAGTTTAAACTGTGCAAAACTAATTACAATGAAAATCAAGGTTATTCCCCCCAAAGTCAAAAATTCGTTTTTGGAATTGTATTTGAACTTGGATTGAATCATTTCTTTGGCTTTTTGCCAATAGGCGACCAAGCCTAACACCGTCCACGGTAGGAAAACCCAAAGGAACGTATGGAAAAAGAAAAAGTAGTCACTACTATTCTTCCCCACTCCTTCTCCGCTCAATCGTTCAAAGCTCTGCTCCCAAAAAATAAAAAAGATTCCACTTCTATTAACTTTACCTCGAATTATTTTTTCCGGGTGAAGGTCAAATTGATGATAGTAAGCATATAACATGGGGGTAATGACAATGGCAAAAGCCAATAGTCCCACAAGAACTTTCCAATTAAGGAACATCTTCCATTTTCGTGTATAGGCCAAATGGCAAAGTATAGGTAGGCCCACTACCAATAATGCAATTTGTCCTTTGGTAGAAAAGGCAATTCCCGCCCCTAGGGAACCTAGAATTAGGTTGAACAAGGAGTTTTTCTCTATATATGCAACCAAATGCCATATGGCAAAAATGGCAAATCCGGTCAGTACCGCATCGGTTCGTACATCAATAGCGCCCAAAACAATGGTTTGGCTGGTCATAAAAATAAGTGCAGCAAGTTTGCCCACATTGTGGTTATATAGTAGTCTTCCCAACCCAAAACAACTGTAGGCGCCTAATAATGTAGCCAATATTCCTGGAATACGATAGGCCCAATCGTGTAACCCAAAAATCTTGAAGGATAAAGCTGCCAACCAAAAATGCATATGGGGTTTATCAAGATATTCCTCGGGCCCTTTGAAGAGACTTAGAAAATCATTTTCCTGTACCATCCGCATTGCCATAACAGCAAACTGCGCGGAATCGTTCTCGAAGAGGGTAACGAACATTCCACTGATATAAACCAATACCATAAGTAGCAACAAAAACCAATATCTGGTATTTGAAATCATAGTTGGAATTTGTACAGCGTTAATAGATACAACTTTGCAAATAGCCAACTAATTCCCAAACCAATGACCATTCCAGTCAAAACATCCAATGGAAAGTGAACACCAATATAGATTCTGCTATAAGCTATGAGGATGGCCCAAAAAAACAATAGGAATCCAACATACTTGAATTTGGACCTCAACAAGAAGGTGAAAAAAGATGCGACTGCAAACGAATTGGCTGCATGGGCAGAAAAATACCCGAATTTACCACCACAAGAGTTTTTCACCAAGCGCATGGTTGTGCTAACTTCTTGGTCATAGCAAGGTCTTAATCGTTGCACGCCATATTTAAAAAAATTCGCTAATTGGTCAGTAACCAAAATCAAGACTGCAACAGCTGCCAAGGCTATTAGTGTTTTTCTCAATCCCAACTGTTTATAAGTCAAAATCAGTAATATGAGATAAATGGGGGTAGAACTCAACTTATTGGTAACGAACATCCAAAAGCCATCCCAATTGGGATTTCCCATACCATTGAGAAAAAGAAATACTTCCTTATCTAGTTGAATGAGTTCTTCGAGCATTTTTATTACTATTCGTAGCGGGATATTTCCCGATCATAGAAAGCAGTGGCTTCTTCAATCAGCCTTTCCGCTTCCGATTCAAGTTCTTTTTCATCTTCCTTGGTAAAATCCTCCAACCATTCTACCTCGTCATCTTCCAAATTAATTATAAATCTAGGATATTCGGTGTGTATTACGAATATGGCATTGGGTAAATCTGTATTATCACCTAATATGAATTTTGGCAGTTCCATGGTAGTTGTTAGAGTTAAGCGTAGATTAATCTTTTGGTTAAATAATTGAACCGAATATACAACATAATCGCCGATGCGGTTAATCCGGTAAGTAGTCCGATCCATATACCGACGCTTCCAAAATCGGTATAAAGTCCCAAATAATAAGATATAGGAAAACCAATTAACCAATACGCAATAAATGTTATCACTGTTGGGATTTTCACATCTTGCAACCCACGTAAGGCACCCAAAACCACTACTTGTATCCCATCGGAAATTTGAAAGAATGCCGCAACCAAAAGCAATTGGCTAGCAAGGAAAATCACTTCGTTATTATCTACCATGTTCTTCGCATCATTTACGTCCAAATAAATCGTTGGGAACCAATCCCTACCCCATAAAAACAATGCTGCGAAAACAAACTCTACCAATAGGGTCAAAAAGAAAATCGATTGTGCCAAGCGCCTTAATTCCTTAAAATTCTGGAGTCCTTTTTGGTTACCTACCCGTATCATGGCGGCAACGCCCAATCCCATTCCAAACATAAACGTCATACTGCTAAGATTCAGGGCGATTTGATTGGCTGCCTGGGCATTCTTGCCCAAAACCCCACTCAACCAAATGGCCGCGGTAAAAATGGCAACTTCAAAAAACATCTGCAATGCCGATGGAAATCCCAGACTTATGATTTTATGGATTACCTTTTTTTCAATGAGTTTAAAATTGAAACCAGTGACATAATCATGGAATTTCTTCTTTCCTTTAAGTAAAAACCAGATATAGAAAACCATAATAAATCGCGCAGTCAAGGTGCCAATAGCCGCCCCGACGATTCCCAGTTTGGGAAATCCAAAAGAACCGAAAATCAATAAATAGTTCAATATAATGTTCACAACATTGGCGATTATGGTTGCATACATAGGGTATTTGGTTTGCGACAGACCCTCGGAAAATTGCTTGAATGCCTGGAAAACAATTAGGGGAACCAATGAAAATGCGACCAGATCAAGGTATGGCATAGCCAATTCAACAACTTCAGGTGGTTGTTTCATAAGGTACATGATGGGTTTAAGCAATAGGATTATCCCGAATAGCGTTAATCCTAAAACTGTACATAAAACCAAACCATGTTTCAATGCACTCTTACCACTGGCCTTATTTCCTGCTCCATCAGCTTCAGCCACCAAGGGGGTAATGGCAGTAGAAAATCCAATACCCAAAGACATAGCAATAAAAACAAAACTATTTCCCAAAGATACCGCAGCTAATTCTGCCGTACCCAATTGGCC
>JAHHKH010000279.1 GCA_018679695.1 Maribacter sp. | reverse complement strand
GACTATATGATCATAAGCAGACATGCAAAAGGTATGTTCCATTGGGCAAGTCCAGATGGTAGTTCGGTCTTTACCTATTCCCCGGGACACTATGGCAACGATTTGCTTTACCTCTCAAGGGACCTGAACAATAAAATGAAATATGGAGCTGAACAGGTTTTGTATTGGGAGAAGAATTTTAAAGGAAATGAAATTCATACACCATTGCTTTCAAGTCAGGATATGCTCCCGGCAATTGATTATTCAGAGTTCATTGATTCATGGAATTCTTTTAATACCCTAAAAGACGAAAAAGGGGCTACAAAAAATGTTCACTTGCCCAATATGGAACTCATGACCGTTGATGAATTCATGCCATTGGCGAAAAAAAATGCTACGAAGGTTGATACGATAATGGGTGAACGACCCAATGTTTGGGTATATATTCATGGTCCTGGCCATCATGATGCCCTAACCGCTAGCAGGGAAGCTTCTAAGCTGTTGCCAGCGGCAGAAAAGTTCCTAGCTATTGCAAATATCATCAACCCCAAAAAAATGCAATACCCATTTAAGGAGTTTGATGAAGCTTGGCA
This sequence comes from Maribacter sp., assembly GCA_018679695.1. GTDB lineage: Bacteria > Bacteroidota > Bacteroidia > Flavobacteriales > Flavobacteriaceae > Maribacter_A. The sequence continues at coordinate 7,428 of JAHHKH010000279.1, read as the reverse complement.
GGCTAAGATTTATCCCGATCATGGTTGGGGTGGACATGACGGGGATATCACTGATAATTTGTTCAAGGAAAACTTGGTAAAATCAAGAACCATGGGCCAAAATCTCTTGAATGAGGGCTTGGAATTCTTATCAGCTAGAATAATGAAAAACGAGAAATTGGGCCTCCCGATTGTCCTATTCAATAGCCTATCATGGGAACGTACAGATCCGGTAACAGTTTCCTTGAATTTTCCAAAAGGAAGTATGCAGCGGATTGCCGTTATTACTGCAGATAAGAAAATGGTAAGCTCACAAAGCACCAATGAAACATATTACGATGATGGTAGCCTCAAAAGTGCTGACCTTACCTTTATTGCTGAAAATATACCTTCTGTGGGATATACCACCTATTACCTATCAAACCATACTCATGCAGCAGCGTCCATAGTTAACAAAGCATCAACTTCGACCTATGAAAATCCGTTTTATAAAGTAACTTTTGAAAAGGGCGGTATCGCACAAGTGTACGACAAGGAACTTAAAAAGGAATTACTGGAAACAGATAACCTTAAGGGGGGAGAAATATTCACCTTACAGTCGGTGGGAAATGGAGCAGGCGAATTTGGTGATGTTCAGCAGGTGAGCATGGTAGATTTTGATAAAATGAGCCTTCATGAACCTGAATGGATAGTTTTGGAAAACGGACCTTTATATACCAAATACAGACTTGAACAAAAAATCAAACATGCCATTGTAAGGCAGGATGTTACTTTGTACCACCATCTAAAACGCATCTATTTTAATACCGAGCTGCGAAATTGGTCGGGCGAATTGTACCGTGAATTCAGAACAGCTTTTCCAATTAATATGAAGAATCCCGAAATCGCCCATGAGGTGCCCTTTGGCAGTGTGAGGGTTGGGAAAGACGAGATAAAAACAGCAGGAGAGCGTTATACTCCGCTTTGTAAGGACGTACACCCAAGGGCCATCATCGATTGGATATCGGCAACTGATAACGAAGTTTCAGTTACCTTGAGTTCGTCAGTAGCGGCTGCGGATTGGATTGATCCTACTGCTCATAACGCTAACAAGGCCGTATTGCAGCACATACTTTTGGCAAGTAGGACTTCATGCCATTGGGAAGGAAATGAATATTCGCAAGCGGGTAACCACAAGTATCACAATGTGTTCACTTCCAATAGAGCGGGCAGTATTGTGGGGCAGCGAATTGCCAAACAGGAAAACGAACCAATAAGTGTGGTTGTTTATCCAGAAACTTCAATAAAATCGTTTTTGCCAGAATCGTTGAGTTTCTTCTCGATTGATACCGACAACGTAATGATAACAACTATTAAAAAGGCCGAGGATTCTGAGGACATCATTGCACGTATGTACAATCTTAAAGAGGGTGAGGAGACAGTGAATGTTTCATCTTATTTCAACATTGAATCCTACAAGCAAACCAATATAATTGAGGAGAACCCAACACCAGTCGCTCCTGGGTTAAAAGTGGGTAAATACGCTATAGAAACTTTTAGTTTGGATGTAAATAAATAGTTTACAAAACTTGGATTAACCTAAAAACCTGTTAAATGACTACACTTTGGAAAAATGACAAGGAGCTATATGAAATAGCAAAGAAAGAGCTTTTTGTGGCCTTGGTCGGGGATGTTTTGGATAAAATGGGATACTTGCACCAGTTTCTTCCTCCCAACATAAAACCCTTAAATGACGATTTTGTGGTCATAGGTAGGGCGATGCCTGTTTTGGAAGCTGATGTTCTTGAAGGGGCTATTGGGAAAACCGATAATCCTATGATCCAAAAACCATTTGGGATCATGTTCGAGGCGTTGGACAGTTTAAAGGAAGGCGAGGTATATATCTGTTCAGGATCATCTCCAGATTATGCCCTTTGGGGAGGATTAATGAGTACAAGAGCCATTAAATTGGGCGCTGCTGGGGCAGTGGTAAATGGTTGGTCGAGGGATACCAAAGAGATACTCAATCTTGATTATCCCACTTTTTCGTTTGGGGGTTATGCCCAAGACCAAGGACCTCGCGGCAGGGTAATCGATTATAGGGTTCCTATAGAAATTGAGGGCACTCGCGTTAATCCGGGGGATCTGGTTTATGGTGATATTGATGGTGTTCTTATTGTGCCTGAAGTAGCGGTTAACGAGGCTTTTACAGGTGCAATTGAAAAGGCCAGGGGGGAACAAATGGTAAAGAAGGCACTACAGGCCGGCATGAGTACGTTTGAGGCCTTCGATAAATTTGTAATTATGTAAAAGAAGGGCTTTTCTCTAATTTGAGTAAATGAAAAATCAAAATTCGCTTTACCTGTTCGCTATTAGTTTTGTATCAACCCTTGGTGGTTTTCTATTTGGTTATGATACAGCGATTATATCGGGTTGTAATTCCTTTCTAGAGAGCCATTTTGAATTAACGGCCTCTATGTTAGGATGGGTAGTTTCCTCGGCATTGTTAGGAACTATTTTGGGCTGTATTATTTCTGGGAACGTCACCGACAAATATGGTCGTAAAAAAGCATTGATATTGGCAGCTTCCTGTCTCACCATATCAGCTTTCGGTTCCATGCTAGCTCCTCAATTTTTAGGGAATTTAGAGACTCCATATTGGATTACCTCCAGTTTGGATACTTCATTTATAGCCTTGGTCATTGTTCGCATCATTGGAGGTGTAGGTGTAGGTATAACTTCTGTTGTCGCCCCAATTTATATCTCTGAGTTGACTTTGCCTGAAAAAAGGGGGAAAATGGTCTCGCTTTATCAATTATCCATAACCCTGGGGATTCTCCTTGCTTTTTTGGTAGATTGGGTCGTACTGAACCAAGCTGGGGAAAATGCAGGGATAATTAGTGGCTCCCAGATTGGATTCTGGAATTGGCTGTTTATTGAGGAACTTTGGCGAGGCATGTTCGGAACGGAAATACCCATTGCCCTTCTATTTTTGGTACTGCTCTTCTTTGTCCCCGAAAGTCCCAGATGGCAATTGGTGAATGAACTGGAAGAAAAGGCATTTGCAACCATGGTCAAAATAGGTGGAACCGTGCAGGCAAAAGCGCAAATGGCTGAAATGAAGGCAGCTTCAAAAGTATCGGTAAAAGGAATTAGGGAATTGTTCAAACCCTATTTGCGCAGACCCTTCCTGATTGGGATTTTACTCCCAATGTTTTCCCATTTAAGTGGTATTGCGGCCATCATGTATTTCGCCCCCAATATCTTGAATGAATCGATCAAGAGTGTTGAAAGCTCATTCTTGGGTGCGGTTTTGGTAGGTTTGGTCAATTCAATTTTCACCTTTATCGCTATCATGAACATAGAACGTTACGGTAGGCGAAGACTATTGTTGGTGGGGGTTATTGGGGCGGCCATATCCCTTATGGGCGTAGGCGTGTTGTTCGCCATTGGATCCAACTTGGTGATAATACCTCTATTGATTTATGTAGCCTGTTTCGCATTTTCATATGGCCCCATTGTCTGGGTTATCATCAGTGAGATCTTTCCAACTAAGATTCGAGGTCTTGCCGTAAGTATTGGGAGCCTTTCATTAATGGTCACTGGCTTTTTCATTACGTTGACCAATCCCATATTCATAGAGACCATAAAACCTGCAGGTACGTTTTTCCTTTATGGTGCATTAACGCTCCCAGCTATTTGGTTCATCTGGAAATATGTCCCGGAAACAAAGGGCAAGACCTTGGAAGAAATTGAAATGTCCTGGAAAATGCTAAATGGCAAACAACAAAAAGAGATTAAATGAAACTAATTGAACAATATCAAATAAGCGATAATGGATATCATCCATTCTTGATTCGGGATGGGTGGCAGGTGGCCCAATTGAACTATATGCCTGAACAGGAAATCGGCAATATTGAAAAATTGGATATCCATCACTTTACCGATGAGGTTTTTATTCTTTTGAAAGGGAAAGCAGTCTTGATTGGGGCCACTATAAATGGGAATGTTGTAAGATTTGAGGTAGAGGTAATGAAGCCGAATAGTATCTATAATATTCCGGTCGATACTTGGCATAATATAGCAATGAGCATGGATTGTGAGATTATCATCGTTGAAAAATCCAATACCCATGAAGGGGATTTTGAATTTTTCCCATTAAGTAAGGAGAAAAAGAAGGAAATGGAAATTCTGGTCAAAAAGGCCGTTGAAGAAAACAAATAATATTAAAAGAGTTCAACTAAAACTTAAGAAATCAGACCTATGATAACCATAAATTTAAAAGGCAAAAGAGTATTGGTCACTGGAGGAAGTAAGGGAATAGGCGCTGAAATAGGTAGAAAAATGGCGGCCTGTGGCGCCGATGTTTTCATCAATTATAATAGCAATGAACAAAGTGCTAAAGAATTGGCAGCAGAGCTAAGCCGTTCTTTTGGTGTTAAAACGGGTATTGCGGGTGCGGATGTATCCAAAATAGAACAGGTCAAGGAAATGTTCCAGAAAATGGATGGGGAAATAGGTGGTATCGATGTTTTAGTCAACAACGCGGGTACCGAATCAATTCAACATGTTTTGGACATGGCGGAAGATGAGTGGGATCGTGTTTTGAATGTGAATTTAAAGGGTCCGTTTTTATGTGCAAAGGAAGCTGGCAAAAGAATGGAAACTAATGGCGGGGGAGTTATTATAAATATTTCTTCAATACATGACGTGGTACCCCGAAAAGGATTGGCACATTATTGTGCTGCAAAGGCAGGATTGAAAATGCTCTCGAAATGCCTGTCGCTTGAATTGGCGGAAAGCAATGTTAGGGTGGTATCCATTGCCCCGGGAGCTATTTCCACTGAAATGAACAGAGATGAAATTGCCAAGTTCGGAAAGGAAAAATTTGAACAATGGATTCCCCAAGGACGTATTGGCAACGTAAGTGATGTTGCCCATACCGTGGCATTTATGGCAAGTGAATTGGGCGATTATATCAATGGTTCCGACATCTATATTGACGGGGCTTATATGAACAATACGATTCAATATGATCCCCGTCCACCAAGAATGAATAAGTCCGAATAAATACTGAGCATATTATAAACAATCACAATGGCATTTTTGACCTTCTTTATCGGCAGTTATACGCAATTTCTTTCCCCTGAAATTGTTGGTTCCGGGGATGGAATTTCAACAGTTCAATTGAACGAAGAGACCGGCGAATTGTCAGTTTTACACACCAAAAAAACAATCAATCCAAGTTACCTGGCCATAAGTGAAGACAACAAATACCTGTATTGCAATACAGAGGTGGTTGAAGAGGAGAATCCGGTTGTCCAGGCCTATAGGATCAACGATGATTTTTCTTTGGAATTTATGAATGAGCAACCCATTAAGGGAGGATGCCCATGTCATTTGGAAGTTTTAAATAATAGGGTTTTGGTGGCCTGTTATATTTCTGGCAACATGCTCGAATATCCGTTGGATAAATCAGGGAACTTGAAGGAATGCACCAAAAACCATCAACATTCAGGTTCCAGTATTAATTTGGAAAGACAAGAGGCGCCACACGCCCATCATGTGGCCACACATCCGATTAATGGCGATGTATATGTATGTGATCTGGGAATTGATAGGGTCAAGGCCTACGAATTCGTTGAAGTCAAATTAGTTCCCAACTTAAACAAGGATATAGCAATTGCAAAAGGAGGCGGGCCAAGACATTTGGTGTTCGATCATGATGGTGGTTTGGGGTATGTGATCAATGAACTCACGAGTGCTATATCAGTATTGAAGAATAACGCTGGAATATTTGAACAAATTGGCGCTTATGAATCATTGCCTGAATCCTATAAAGATACACCGAGTGCCTCAGCCATTAGAATTCATCCCAACGGCGAATTCCTGTATGTAGCCAATCGAAAATTTGATGCTATTACAATTTTTAAGATTGATGGTCAAGTTTTGGAATTGATTGACCATAAAAAAACCGGTGGAAAAGAAATCAGGGAATTTAATGTTTCGCCAAGTGGTAAGTGGTTGGTGGCCTGTCACCAGAATTCCAATGATACTAGTGTATTTAATATACAGGACAATGGAAAATTGACCGAAGTGTACCGAACCCAAGAGGTAAAGACCCCGGTTTGTATAGCATTTTTAAAATGAAGTTATATTCTAAATAAGATATTGAAATGAAATTAGGATTTGGATTATATAGACATATGTTGAACGAGGATCATTATAAATTCGCCAAACAATGTGGGGCCACACATTTGGTAGTACACATGGTCGATTACTTTGGGCATGAAAAGAATGATAAAAGCAATGCCAATCAACCCATTGGCGGGCAAGAAGGCTGGGGTAAGGCTGGCAATCCAGATGAAATATGGAGCTTGGATAAATTGTTGGCCATTAAAAAAGAGATCAATTCCCACGGATTGGAATGGGAGGCCATAGAGAATTTTGATCCTGCCCATTGGCATGATATTCTTTTGGATGGCCCTAAAAAAGAGGAACAGATGCGCAATCTAAAACAATTGATTCGCAATGTGGGGGCAGCAGGGATACCCATCTTTGGTTATAATTTTTCATTGGCAGGAGTTGCAGCACGCATAAAGGGCGAATTCGCCAGAGGGTCTGCAGTGTCGGTGGGAATGGATGGCGGTGATGAAACGCCCATCCCTAATGGAATGGTATGGAACATGGTGTATGATGAAAATGCCCCTGAAGGTTCAATCCCGAAAATTAGCCATGATGAATTGTGGAACCGCTTACAATATTTTTTGGATGAGATCTTACCGATTGCCGAGGAAGCAGGGGTGAAAATGGCAGCCCACCCCGATGACCCTCCAATGCCCTATGTAAGAAACACCCCTAGATTGGTATATCAGCCCGAACTATACCAAAAACTGATCGATATGAATCCAAGTCCGGCCAATAATTTGGAGTTCTGTTTAGGTTCCATAGCCGAGATGACCCAAGGCGATGTATATGAAGCAACGGACAGCTACAGTAAACAGGGAAGAATAGGGTATATCCATTTTAGGAATATCGTTGGTAAAGTGCCTAGTTATAAAGAAGTTTTTGTTGATGAAGGGGATATAGACATGTTCAAAATACTTCAAATATTAAAGAAGAACAATTTTGATGGTGTGTTGATTCCCGACCATACCCCGCAAATGACCTGTGATGCTCCATGGCATGCAGGCATGGCCTATGCAATGGGATATATGAAGGCGGCAATTGGCCTTTTACAAGAGCATAAATGAAAACTGTGAAATAATAATCTAAAATCATGAAAAAGCAATTTAGGAATAGTAAAAAAGGGATTTGGGTCTTTATGATTTGTCACCTAATTCTTGGGAGCAGTTTAAATGCACAAGAAAACCATCTAGCAGGCTTCAAACAAAAAATTAGCGGAACTGATTTTACTTACCATTCCCCTTTCTCCTATAAAGAAAAGTGCCTTTTGACACGGGCAAGGGC